>JAQZBU010000128.1 GCA_029237735.1 Ramlibacter sp.
TCGGGCTGCGGCAAGACGACGCTGCTGCGCATCATCGCCGGGCTCGAGGTGCAGACCTCGGGCGAGGTCTGGCAATCCGGCCCCGGCGGTGCGCTGCGTGAGGTGTCGCGCCTGCCGCCCGCACAGCGCGACTACGGCATCGTGTTCCAGAGCTACGCGCTCTTCCCCAACCTCAGCGTCGCCGACAACGTCGCTTACGGCCTGGTGAATCGGAAGACGTCGCGCGCGGAGATCGGCAAGCGCGTGGAAGAACTCGTCAAGCTGGTCGGCCTGCCTGGCAGTGAGGCAAAGTATCCCGCGCAACTCTCGGGCGGCCAGCAACAGCGCATCGCCCTGGCGCGTGCGCTGGCCACCTCGCCCGGGCTGCTGTTGCTGGACGAGCCGCTCTCGGCACTCGACGCGCTCGAGCGCGTGCGCCTGCGCCAGGAAATCCGCGCGTTGCAGCAAAAGGTGGGCGTGACCACCATCATGGTCACGCATGACCAGGAGGAGGCGCTGTCCGTCGCCGACCGCATCGTGGTGATGAACCAGGGCGACATCGAGCAGGTGGGCACGCCGCTGGACATCTACCGCGAACCCGCATCGCCCTTCGTGGCGGATTTCGTAGGCAAGGTCAACGTGCTTCCCGCCCGCGTCGCCGGCGGGGAACTGCGCTTCGGCAGCCTGTGCATTCCGTGCGAGGGAGCCGACCGCGAAGCCCGTGTGTACCTGCGCCCTGAGGATGTGCTGGCCCGGCCGATCGGCGAGGGTGACCCGCATGTGTTCGACGCCAGCATCGAGAAGATCGAGTTCCTCGGCTCCTACTGCCACGTGAAGGTCGCATCGCCCGCTCTGGATAGCCACAAGCTCACGGTGTACCTGTCGCTCAACTTCCTGTCCGAGCAATCGCTGCAGGTCGGCTCACCGCTTCGGCTCAAGCTGTTGCCCGAGCGCATCAAGGTGTTCTGACCATGGCCGCCGTCCTGCCGGCCCCGCATGCCGCACCGGTCAAGCAGTCCGCGCACTGGACCGATCGCATCGCGCACCTGGCGATGCTCGTGGTGGCCCTCGCGCTGGTCGCCTTCCTTGCGCTGCCGTTGCTCACCATCCTTGTGCAGGCGCTGCAGGGCAAGGACGAACAATTCGTAGGGCTTGCCAACTTCATCGAGTATGCGAAGACGCCCTCGTTGCTGGACAGCCTGTGGAACAGCGTGTGGGTGTCGGCCGTGGTGACCGTGGTCACCGTCCCCCTGGCGTTCGGCTTTGCGTATGCGCTGGCGCGGTCGTGCATGCCGCTCAAGCCCCTCTTCCGCGGCATCACGCTCATCCCGCTGCTCGCGCCCTCGCTGCTGTCGGCGATTTCGCTGACCAGCGCGCGGCGCAAGTTCTTCACCATCACGCTGCCCGGCGCCAAGTACGGGCTGATCTCGGCGGCGCTGGTCACCTTCACGCTCGTCATCACGGACTTCGGCATCCCCAAGGTGATCGGCGGCAGCTTCAACGTGCTGGCCACCGACGTGTTCAAGCTGGTGATCGGCCAGCAGGATTTCTCCAAGGGCGCGGTGGTCGCCATCCTGCTGCTGGCGCCGGCCGTGCTCACCTTCGCAGTCGACGGTTACGTGAGCCGTCGCCAGACGGCGATGCTCACCGCGCGCGCCGTACCCTATTCGCCGAAACCCGCGCGAGCCTTCGACGCGGCGATCACGCTCTATTGCTCGCTCATCGCCTTCCTCGTGCTGGCCATGCTGGGCATGGCCGTGTTTGCCTCCTTCGCGAGCTTCTGGCCCTACAACCTCACGCCCAGCCTGCGCCACTACGTGCTGGGGCTCGTGGACGCCGAAGTGAGCGTGGGTTTCGTCAACAGCCTGAAGATGGCGGCGGGCACCGCCGTGTTCGGCACCGCGCTGGTGTTCTGTGGCGCCTACCTGCTTGAGAAGACCAAGGGGATGGATGGCCTGCGCAGCATCGTGCGGCTACTGGCCATGCTGCCCATGGCGGTGCCGGGCCTCGTGCTGGGCCTGGGCTATATCTTCTTCTTCAATGAGCCCAGGAACCCGCTCAACGGGCTGTACCACACCGTGACGCTGCTCACGCTTTGCACCATCGTCCACTTCTACACGACGGGACATTTGACGGCGGTGACGGCGCTCAAGTCGCTGGACGGTGAGTTCGAGGCGGTGAGCGCGTCGCTCAAGGTGCCGTTTTTCAAGACCTTCTGGCGCGTCACGCTGCCGATCTGCACGCCCGCGCTGGTTGACATTGCCCGCTACTTCTTCATCAACGCCATGACGACGATCTCGGCCGTGGTGTTCCTGTATTCGCCGGAAACCAAGGTGGCGTCCATCGCCATCCTCAACCTGGACGAAGCCGGCGAGATCGGCGCGGCAGCGGCGATGGCTGTATTGATCGGCGTGGTTTCCGCAATCGCCACCCTGCTCTTCATGGCGCTCGCGTGGTGGGTCAATCGCCGCACCCAGGCCTGGAGAACATGAGGCCCCCACGTTCATCTGTATAGGGAATACCCATGGACCGCGACAAGATCCTCCTCACCCCCGGCCCGCTGACGACCACGCTACGCACCAAGCTCGCGATGCTGCGCGACTGGGGCTCCTGGGACAGCGACTTCAATGACGTGACGGCGCGCGTGCGCCGCAGCCTCCTCAGGGTCATCCATGCGCAGGACACGCATGTCGTCGTACCCTTGCAGGGCAGTGGCACCTTCAGCGTGGAAGCCGCCGTCGCCACCCTGGTGCCGGCTGACGGCCATGTGCTGGTGTTGGACAACGGCGCCTACTGCAAGCGCGCCGCCAAGCTCACGTCGATGATGGGGCGGCGCTGCACGGTACTGGCCTTCGACGAGGCGGCCCAGGTGTCGGCCGCCGCGCTGGAAGCGAAGCTCATTGCCGAGGCGAGTGTCACGCATGTCGTACTGATCCACTGCGAGACCGGCGCGGGCGTATGGAATCCGTTGCAGGACGTCGCGGACGTGTGCGAGAAGTACGGCAGGGGATTGATCGTGGACGCGATGAGCTCGTTCGGCGCCCTGCCCATCGACGCGCGCGAGACGCGCTTCGACGCGCTGGTTGCCGCCAGCGGCAAGTGCCTGGAGGGCGTGCCCGGCATGGGCTTCGTCTTCATCCGCAAGGCGGTGCTCGCCGCTTGCGAGGGCCGCAGCCAGTCGCTGGCGATGGATCTGCACGACCAGTACACCTACATGGAGCGAACCGGCCAATGGCGCTTTACGCCGCCCACGCACGTGGTCGTCGCGCTGGCCGAGGCCATCGCGCAGTTCGAGGAAGAGGGCGGCCAGCCGGCGCGGCTCGCCCGCTACACGCAGAACTACCGCACCCTCATCCACGGCATGTCGCGGCTGGGGTTCATGCCCTTCCTGGACCCGGCGGTGCAGGCGCCCATCATCGTCACTTTTCACGCGCCGGGCGACTCGCGCTATGAATTCAAATCCTTCTACGCGTTCGCCCGGGAGCGGGGTTTCATCCTGTATCCGGGCAAGCTCACACAGGTTGAAACTTTTCGCGTAGGCTGTATCGGGGCGATCGGCCCCGACGAGATGGAACAGGCCGTGCACGCGGTGGCCCTTGCACTTGAAGACATGGGCATAGGCTCCGGCGAGCCAGGGATCTGACCGAAGAAAAACAGGAGAGACAAGCAAGATGGCCCCCAAAGTCCACCCCGCGCTCGCGAAGATCCGCAAGTCCGGCGCCAGCAAGGTCAAGGTCGCGTGCAGCGATATCGATGGCATCCTGCGCGGCAAGTACCTGCACAAGGACAAGTTCGAGGGCGCGGCGGACCAGGGGCCGGGTGGCGGCTTCGGCTTTTGCGACGTGGTGTTCGGTTGGGACTCCAGCGACAGCGTGTACGACAACACCCAGGTCACGGGCTGGCAGCACGGCTTTCCCGACGCACTGGCCCGGCTGGACCTGGACACGCACCGCAACGTGCCTTGGGACGGCGGCGTCGATTTCTTCCTGGGCGAATTCATCAACGCCGATGGCAGCCCCTACCCCGTGTGCCCGCGCCAGACGCTCAAGCGCGTGCTCAAGCGCGCCGAGAAGCTCGGCTTCCAGGTGATGACGGGCATGGAGTACGAATGGTTCAATTTCCGCGAGACGCCGCAGAGCTGGGCCGCCAAGCAGGGCGTCGGGCCGGAGACGCTGACGCCAGGCATGTTCGGCTATTCGCTGCTGCGCGTGAACGAGAACCGGGAGTTCTTCAATGCCCTGATGGACGAGATGCTGGCGTTCAACGTGCCGATCGAGGGCCTGCACACCGAGACCGGCCCCGGCGTATACGAAGCCGCGATCGGTTTCTCCGAGGCGCTGGAGCAGGCCGACCGCGCCATCCTCTTCAAAACCGGCGCCAAGGAGATCGGCTCTCGCTTCGGCATCATGCCCAGCTTCATGGCCAAGTGGAGCGCCCAATACCCCGGCTGCAGCGGCCATATCCACCAGAGCCTGTCGGATGGCAAGAGCAACCTTTTCTACGACGCGAAGTCGCCGCGCAAGATGAGCAAGCTCTTCGAGAGCTACCTCGCGGGCCAGGTAATGTGCCTGATGGAATTCGCGCCCATGTTCTGGCCGACCATCAACAGCTACAAGCGGCTGGTGGATGGCTTCTGGGCACCGGTCAAGCCGACCTGGGGGATGGACAACCGCACGGCGAGCTTCCGGGTGATCGCGGGCAGCCCGAAGTCCACCCGGCTCGAGACGCGCTGCCCCGGCGCCGACGTCAATCCTTACCTCGCGAAGGCGGCCGTGATCGCGGCCGGGCTGTACGGCGTCGAGAAGGGGCTGAAGCTCACTGCCCCCCCCATCACCGGCACCAACCAGGGCGCCGAGAACATTGCCCGCGCCCCGCGTACGCTGATCGAAACCACCCGCAACTTCAGCAACTCCAAGATAGCAAGGGATTTCCTGGGCGATACCTTCGTCGAACATTTTGCCGCCACCCGCGAATGGGAGTGGCGCCAGTGGCTGGACGGCGTAACCGATTGGGAATTGAAACGCTATTTCGAAGTTATATGATTCCCCCCCGAAGCGCCTCCGGCGCCTCCCCCTCAAGGGGGCGCCACCAGCGGCCCGGCAAAGCCGGGTCCGCGGTGGCTCCCGAACGGTGTGACTGAGCCATGGACATTCGCCGCCTCGGCTTCCGCTCCTTCGGCATCGAGCCGCGGGCCATCAAGATCGACGGCCACTACTTCGCCAAGAATCACATGTACATGGAACTCACCCCATCATGACCATCGCCGGCTTTTCGTTCCCGACCGCCATTCGATTCGGCGCAGGCGCGCGCAAGGAAGTGGCGCGGCACCTGATTGGCCAGGGCCTCAAGCGCCCGCTGATCGTCACCGACAAGGCGCTGGCGCAACTGCCGGTGCTGTCCGAATTCAGGATGCACCTCGGGGGGCTCGACGCGGCGGTGTTTGCCGGCGTGTTCGGCAACCCCACCTGTAGCCAGGTGATGGACGGTGCACGGGCCTTCAAGGCCCACCGCGCCGATTGCGTGATTGGCTTCGGTGGTGGTGCCGCTCTTGATGTCGCCAAGGTGGTGGGCGTGGCCGCCACCCATCCGGGCGACATCCTCGAGTATGTGTGGGACCACCCGGCAGTGCGGCCCATCGACGGGCAGCTGCCCTACTTCGTCGCGCTGCCCACGACCTCGGGCACCGGCTCGGAGGTCGGACGCTCATCGGTGGTGAGCGAAAACGACACGCACTTGAAGCGCGTGATCTTCAACCCGAAGATCCTGGCCAAGGTCGTCTTCGCGGACCCGGAGCTCACGCTGGGCCTGCCCGCGCCGGTCACCGCGGCGACCGGCATGGACGCGCTCACGCACAACATCGAGAGCTACCTCTCGCCCGCCTACCACCCGCTGTGCGACGGCATCGCTCTGGAGGGCACGAGGATCGCTGCGCGCTCGCTCGTCATTGCAGTGCAGGAGCCCGGCAACCTGCAGGCCCGCGGCGACATGATGATGGCATCGATGATGGGCGCCATCGCCTTCCAGAAGGACCTGGGCGCGGTGCATTCCTGCGCACACGCGCTCGGCGCCGTCTGCGACCTGCACCACGGCCTGGCCAATGCCCTGATGATCGACACCGTGATGGCGTGGAACTACGAGGCCGCGCCGGCAAAGTTCGACGAGCTGGCGCACGTGTGCAAGGTGTCGGGCGGCGGGGAGGAGTTCGTGCCGTGGTTGCGCGCGCTGAAAGCCCGCGTCGGCATCACCGGCAAGCTGTCCAAACACGGCGTTAAGCGCGAGCACCTGCCGCGCCTGGTCGAGATCGCCGTGGCCGACATGTGCCACCAGACCAATCCGCGGCCCTGCACGGGTGCCGACTTCCGGCGACTGTTCGAGGAAGCGATGTAAATGAACCATTCGCAGCGCCTGAAGATCGGCATCTCCGCCTGCTTCATGCACGCGGACCCCGCGCGCCAGCTCTTCACCGGCAAGACCCTGCAATACGTCGAGCAGTCGATTGCGCATTGGGTCATGTCCACCGGGGCGATGGCCGTGATGATTCCCAGCCCCACCGGTGCCACCCAGCGCGGCGACGTCACCCTCGATCACTATGCGCAGTGGCTGGATGGCCTGGTGCTGCACGGCGGCGCCGACGTGTCCCCGCTGTCATACGGCGAGAAGCCGATCCAGGACAAATGGGCCGGCGACCGCATCCGCGACGAGTATGAGATCGACCTGGTCGCCGCGTTCGAGCGCCACGGCAAGCCGGTGTTCGGCGTGTGCCGCGGCCTGCAACTCTTAAACGTCGCTTATGGCGGCACGCTGTACCAGGATATCGAGACGCAGATCCCGAAGGCGCTGCGGCATCGCGACGCACAGGTGTACGACAACAACTTCCACGGCGTGGAGATCGCGCCCGGCTCGCGCCTGGCTGCGCTGTATTCCAACGATAAACGCGTGAAGGTCAACAGCATCCACCACCAGGCCATCAAGGACCTGGCGCCCGGGTTCGAGGTCGAAGCGATGAGCCACGAGGACGGCATCGTCGAAGCAATCCGACGCACCGACCAGACCCAGCCCTATGTCGCGGCCGTGCAATGGCACCCCGAGTTCCACCGCTGCGACTCCGACACGATCGACGACGCAGCCTTGCTGGAGGATTTCCTCTCCGCCGCGGCCGCCGCCAGAAAGAAACTGCAGACCCCATGACGACCCTGGCCATCCACAACCCCGCCAACGGCGAGAAGATCGCCGACGTCCCTGCCGACGATACCGCTTCGGTCGCAGCCAAGGCTGCGCGCGCGCACGCCGCGCAAGCCGGCTGGGCCGCGAAGCCCCTCGCCGAACGCAAGGACTGCATCGCGCGCTTTCGCGACGGGGTCGTGCGCGACCTGGAAAAACTTGCCGTCGTCATGACGCGCGAAACCGGCAAGCCCATCAGGATGTCGCGCAACGAGTTGAACGGACTGCTGGGCCGCCTCGACTTCTTCGTCGGCATGGTCGAACCCGTCACCGCCACCGAAACCGTCTACGAGGAGGGCGGCATGCTGGAGCGCATCGAGCATGTTCCGCTGGGCGTGGTCGGCAACATTTCGGCCTGGAACTACCCGTGGTTCGTGAGCTGCAACGTGATCGTGCCGGCGCTGCTCACCGGCAACGCGGTGCTCTACAAGCCCTCCGAATACGCGACGTTGACCGGGCTGGAGATTGCGCGGCTGCTGCATGAAGCCGGCGCACCCGAAGACGTGTTCCAGGCGCTGGTGGGCGCGGGCCCCGTCGGCGCCGCGCTCCTTGAGCAGAAGCTGGATGGCCTCTTCTTCACGGGCTCCTACGCCACCGGCACACGCATCGCGCAAACCATCGGACCGCGTTTCGTCAAGTTGCAGCTGGAGCTCGGCGGCAAAGACCCGACCTATGTATGCGACGACGCGGACCCGAAGGCCGCTGCCGAGTCGCTGGCCGACGGTGCGATGTACAACACCGGCCAGAGCTGCTGCTCGGTTGAGCGGATCTACGTGCACCAGAAGATTCACGATGCGTTCCTCGCCGCCTTCGTCGAAACCGTAAAGGGCTTCAAGGTCGGCGACCCGATGGACGAAGCCACTTACATCGGCCCGATCACGCGCGCGCCGCAGCTCGATGTGCTGGACTCGCAGGTCGCCGACGCGAAGGCCAAGGGCGCGAAGCTGCACACCGGCGGCCGGCGCCTGCCCGGTCCCGGCAACTGGTACGCACCGACGGTGTTCAGCAACGTCGACCACCGCATGGAGCTGATGCGCGAGGAAAGCTTCGGCCCGATCATCGGCATCCAGAAGGTGGGAGGTGACGAGGAAGCGATCGCCCTCATGAACGACACGCGCTATGGCCTAACGGCCGGTGTGTATTCGCCGGACGCGGCGCGCGCCGAGAAGCTCCTGTCGCGCGTTCACGCCGGCAGCCTGTACTGGAACTGCTGCGACCGCGTCAGCCCGCGCCTGCCATGGAGCGGCTTCGGCGATTCGGGCGTCGGCGTCACGCTGTCCACCTACGGCATCGAGGCGTTCACGCGGCCGCGGGCGTGGCACATGCGCTCGGCATGACAGTTGGGCGCCTCGTTCTTTTCGATCTCGACCATACGCTGCTGTCGGGCGACAGCGACGTGCTGTGGTGCGAGTTCCTCATGGACAAGGGCCTGCTCGAACGCGCCGTGTTTGCGCAGCGTAATGCCGACATGGACGCGCTCTACCGCGCCGGCACCGTAGGCGCGCAGGAGTTCGCGGATTTCTATGTCGGTACGCTGGCTGGCAAGTCGCCTGCGCAGTGGGAGGACTTGCGGCAGGAGTTCATGACAACGCAGGTTGCGCCGCGCATTCCCGCCGCCGCATTGGAACTCGTAAAACGACACCGCGATGCCGGCGACCTGGCCGTGATGACCACCGCCACCAACCGATTCATCACCGAGCTGACGGCCCTGCATTTCGGTATCGAGCACCTGCTCGCCACGGAGCCGGAGCTGGCTGGCGGCGTGTTCACAGGCCGCGCGGTCGGTACGCTCAACATGCGGGCGGGCAAGGTCGACCGCCTGCACCAATGGCTGGCGGCCCGCGCGCAGGCCTTCGGCGATTTCCACAGCGTCGGCTACAGCGATTCCATCAACGACCTGCCGCTGCTCGAAGCGCCGGTGGTGGTCGATCCCGACCCGCGCCTTGCCTCGATTGCGCGCGAGCGCGGCTGGCGCGCGCTGCACCTGCATTGACGTGGCCTCGTCCTTCACGAGTGATGCCCAACCCATCCATCGAGCGGACGATCATCAAGCTTTGCGCTCATGTCAAACGTTGGCGGTAAGTGCTACCATTTCGTTCATGAATGCTGAATCAATCCGTCGAGAAGCTCTGTCGCTTCCTGTACAGGAACGGGCGGAATTGGCAGAACAGCTTCTCTCGAGCCTTGATGCCCTTTCTGAGGCTGAAATTGAACAACTTTGGTTCCTGGAGGCGGCGCGACGCGCTGATGAAATGGATCGCGGGTTGACGAAGCGGGTGACCGCCGACGAAGTGCGCAGGCAGGCACAAGCATTGCTCAAGTGAGCTACTTCTTCAATGAGGCGGCGCGGGTTGAACACCTTGAGCACGTCGCCTATTACGAAGAGCGGCGACCTGGGCTCGGTGCCCGCTATCTCGCCGCCTTTGAAGCGGCAATGGTTAAAGTCTGCGAAAGCCCGGAGAGGTATTGCGTCGAGCTTCATCCCGGTATTCGGCGCTTTCGAGTTCCGGGCTTTCCGTACAACATCCTTTACCGCTTATCGCGCACGGATATTGAGCCAGGAGTGACAAGATGTCCGCACGCGACGTGATCCCCAGCTCCCTTGCCGAACAGGTCGATTCGGCGGCGCAGGCCGTCGAAGCCCGCGTGCTCGCATGGCGACGCGATCTGCACCAGCACCCCGAACTGGGCAATCGTGAATTCCGCACGGCAGCCATCGTCGCCGCGCACCTGCGCGAGATCGGGCTGGACGAGGTGCGCACGGAAGTGGCGCACACCGGCGTCGTCGGCCTGCTCAAGGGCGCGTTGCCCGGCCCGACGGTGGCGCTGCGCGCGGATATGGACGGCCTGCCCGTCACGGAGCAGGTGGACGTGCCCTTCGCATCGAAGGCGCGCACCCAATGGAACGGCGAGGAAGTGGGCGTGATGCACGCCTGCGGCCACGACTGCCACGTCGCGATCCTGATGGGCGTGGCGGAAGTGCTATCCGGCCTGCGAGGGCAATTGCGCGGCAATGTCAAGTTCATCTTCCAGCCCGCCGAGGAAGGCGCGCCCGAAAGCGAGGAAGGCGGCGCGAAGATGATGATTCAGCAGGGCGCGCTGGAAAAGCCGGTGCCGCAGGCGATCTTCGGCCTGCATGTCACCTCGCGCCTGCCGGTTGGCATTGTGGGCTACCGGCCGGGCCCGACGATGGCGAGCTCTGACCGCTTCCGCATCACCGTGCATGGCAAGCAGACCCATGGTGCCGCGCCGTGGCTGGGGGTGGACCCGATTGTCACGGCCGCGCAGGTGGTGCTGGGGCTGCAGACCGTGGTCAGCCGCGGTGTGGACATCGCGCGTGAACCTGCAGTGGTAACGGTGGGCATGATCCGCGGCGGCGTGCGCGAGAACATCATCCCGGACGAAGTGGAAATGCGCGGGACGATCCGCGCCTTCGACGAGGGCATGCGCGACGACATCCACGAGCGCGTGACGACACTGGCCGAGGCCATTTCTCGCGGATCGCGCGCCGGCTGCACGGTGTGCATCAATAAGAATTACCCCGTCACGGTAAACGACCCCGCGCTCACCGAAGCCATGGTGCCGACCTTGCAGCGTGTCGCAGGCGAAGGCCGGTGCCAACTCGTGCCCAAGGTCACGGGTGCCGAGGATTTTTCGTTCTTCCAGCAGGTGATCCCCGGCCTGTTCTTCTTTGTGGGCGTCACGCCCGAGGGTGTCGACCCGGCGAAGACTTATTCCAACCATTCACCGAAGTTCTTCGCCGACGAGCGCGGGCTCCTTGTGGGCGTGCGCGCCCTGGCGCATCTGGCCTGTGACTTCCTGGAGTCGAACGTAACGGCGCGCTGAGGGGCGCCGGCGCTTGTAAGATAGCCCTTCCATGGCGGGCCCTTTGCCGCCCGCGTCCCAGGGAAGGAAGTACCAATGGCCCTCATCATCGTCATGGAAGACGATTCCAGCACGCGGATGCTGGTCGCTTCCGTCCTCAAGAAGGATGGCCACGACGTACTGACGGCGGAAGACGGCGAGCAGGGCCTGCAACTGATGTCGCCGCGCCGGCCCGACCTGATCATCAGCGACGTGCAGATGCCGGGCATGAACGGGTTCCAGATGCTCACCGCGCTGCGTGCCAATCCCGCCAACGCGGACATCCCCGTCATCCTGCTCACCTCATTGCAGGAGCGCGCGCACATGCGCATCGGCATGACGACCGGGGCCGACGACTACATCACCAAGCCGTTCCGACCGGGCGAGCTGCGCGAGGCTGTCGCGGCCCAGCTGAACAAGCGGGCGGTTCAGGCGAACCTGCAGGCACTGGCCGTGGGGGCGGCGGTGCAACACGCACTGATCGAGCAGAAGAATCACCTGGCGAAACTGTACGAGGAGCGCCTCGCCGCGGAGCTGAGTGAGCGCTGGCCGGAGGGCGACGCGGCCGCGGCCGACGAGCGGCTGCCCAATGCCACGGTGCTGTTCGTCGACATTCCCAACTACGCGACGGTGGCCCAGAAGTTGGAGTCGCAGGAACTGGCCGAACTGGTGAAAAAGTTCTACGGCAACGCCAACGACACCGTACACCTTTTCGGCGCGCGCCACATGCGCTTCGTCGGCGAAGGTTTGCTGGCGATATTCGCTGCCGAGAGCGACACCCGCACCGTCAACCACGGCCTGCGCGCCGCGAAGGCGGCGCTGGGCCTGGTCGAGTCCACGCGCGGCATCCACGAATACCTCGAAGCCCGCTACCCGGGGCGCAAGCTGCCGCGGTTCGAAGTGAACGTGGCGCTGCACACCGGGACGGTGGCGCTCGCGGTGCTGCAGGATCCGCTGCATGGCGGGGCGGCGCAGACTTTGCCCGTGGGGGATGCAGTGAGCGCCACCATGCTGCTGCAAAAGCAGGGCCGCGCGCTGGGATGGCACATCATCGCCAGCGTGGCCGCGTTGCGGTCGATCACCGGCGCGGTGAGGACCGGCGCACGTGCCCTCGTCGATCTGCCGGGGCGGACGCTGCCCATGGACGCGGTGGAACTCGTGGGCCTGGCCCTGTGAGGAGCGCTCGAGACTTGGCGATGTTCTCGCTGCGCCGCATCCTGACGGCCAGCCTGGTCCTGCTCGCGACGGTTCCCGCCCTGCTGGTACTCTGGATGATGTCGCGCGCCTCTACCGAGGCGGTGGAAGACCTCGCCGGCAAGATCCTCACACAGGTTGCGGCGGTGGTGCAGGCCGACACCGAGGCCCATGTGCAGCAGGTGCACCGGGTGCTGGACGGGCTGTTCCCGGAGCGGATCGCGGGCGCCGAAATGGAACGCGCGCGCAGCTGGCTGCGCAGCCCGGCGCAGTTCGAGGCCATGGCTTTCGCGCTCACCCGTCAGTCGGCCGATGTGCCCGTCGTGCACTTCGCCAACCTCCGCGGCGAATACTTCGGCCTGGAGAAGACGGCCGACGGCGCCAGCATCGGCATCCGCAAACCCGATGGCCTGGGCCGCATGTTCTTCGAGGCGCGGTTCCCCGGCGATCGCGAGCGGCCGCAGGCCTCCGAGATCCGCAATTTCGAGCCGCGCTCCACGCCCTGGTATGCGGGCGCGCTGTCGGCCAAGGGGCGGGTGTTCACGCCGGTGCAGGTTTCGCCCACCCGCAAGCAGCTGATGGTGAGTATGTCGCAGCCGGTGTACGACGCCGACGGGGGCGCGGCCGGCGTGTTCGGCGCCGACCTGTACCTGCAGCACCTCGCCGACGTGCTGCGCACGCAGCGCATCAGCGCGCGTGGCGCGGCTTTCCTGGTCGACGAGAAGGGGTTGCTCGTGGCCAGTTCCGCCGGCGATTCGCTCTTCACCGCAAGCGCCGGCAAATTCCAGCGCACCAGCCCCGCGGAGAGCGCGAACCCGGTGATCCGCGCCGGCTACGCGGCGCTGCAGGCCATGTGGGCGCGCCGCAGCGATGACACCGTCGCCGCCGACAAGTCGCTGCAGCGGCTGCCCATGGCGGGCGATTCGCTGCTGCTGGTGCAGCGCCCGTTCGGCGAGGCGCAGGGCCTGCGCTGGACGCTGGTGGTGGCCGCGCCGGAGAGCGACTTCACGGCGCACATCAACCACGCGTTCAAGGTGTCCTTCGGGGCGATGGTGGCGCTGATCCTGCTGGGCACGCTCATCGCCTTCTTCATCGCCAGGGGCATAGGCCGCAGGCTGCAGCGCTTGTCCACCGCGGCCGAGCAGTTGGGGCGCGGCGAGGTGCCGGTGATCGACAGCGACACGCGCATCTCCGAAGTGCACCGCCTGTCGCAGGTACTGCACGACAGCGCCGAGCAGCTGGCCACCTTCCGTGAGCGGGTCAAGGCCGACGCGCAAGCGCTGCACGAGGCCAACGAGACGCTGGAAGCGCGCGTGCAGCGCCGCACGTCGGAACTCGCCGCTTCGCGCGAGGAAGCCCTGGCCGCGGCGCGCGCCAAGGCCGCATTCCTCGCCACGATGAGCCATGAGATCCGCACGCCGCTCAACGGCGTCGTCGGCATGAGCACGCTGCTGGCCGAAACGCCGCTGGACGCGGAGCAGCGCGACTACCTGCAGACCATCCGCCTGTCCAGCGACCAGCTGCTGGCCGTGATCAACGACGTGCTGGATTTCTCCAAGATCGAATCGGGCAAGCTGGAGCTGGAGATCGAGCCCGTGAGCGTGCGGGGCGCGGTCGAGGAGGCGTGCGACATCGCCGCCCCGCGTGCACGGGAAAAGGGGCTGGAGCTGATCATCGATGTGCCCGAGGACGGCCAGGCGAGCGCGGTGCCGGCTGCGATCAAGGGCGATGTGACACGGCTGCGGCAGGTGCTGATCAACCTGATCAACAACGCCGTCAAGTTCACGTCCACGGGCGAGGTGGCGGTGTCCGCGCGCCAGCTGCGCGCCGACGATGGCAAGGGCAACTGCGTGCTGGAGTTCCGCGTCACGGACAGCGGCATCGGCATACCGGCCGAGCGCGTCGGCTCCCTGTTCGAGGCCTTCACGCAGGTGGACGCCTCCACCACGCGCAAGTACGGCGGTACCGGCCTGGGTCTTGCCATTTGCAAGCGGCTGGTGGAACTGATGGGCGGCGAGTTGGGCGTGGAGAGCGAAGTGGGCAAGGGCTCGACGTTCTGGTTCACGGTGACGGCGCCTCCCACGCAGCTCGCGCCCAGCATGAACATGGCCGATGCCGGACTGCTCGGCGGCAAGCGCGTGCTGGTGATCGACGATCACGCAACCAACGTGCGCGTCCTGGCGCGGCAGCTGCAGCTCTGGGGCATGGACGTGGCCAGCGCCGCCTCCGGCGCGCAGGGGCTGGCGTGGATGCAGGACACGGCGCAACTCCCCGACATGGTCATCACCGACATGCACATGCCGGACATGGATGGCGTGGCTGTGGCGCGCGCGCTCAAGACAGATGTGCGGTGGAAGGATATTCCCATCGTGCTGCTCAGCTCCGGGTTCATGCCGGCCGACGAGAGCGCGCAACTGTTCAACGCGCGGCTACTGAAGCCCGCGCGCCAGAACCAGCTGTTCGAGACGCTGGTGCGCTGCATGAGTGCGCAGGACGAAGGCAGCGGCAAGTCGGACGGCGTGGCGGCGGACACCCGCAAGCACGTCACGGTGCTGGTGGCCGATGACAATGCCGTGAACCTGAAGGTGGCGTGCGCCATGCTGTTCAAGCTGGGCTACGACATCCTCACCGCCACGGACGGCCGCGAAGCTGTGGAAGCCATGGCGCGAGCCGTGGCCAGCGGGCAGCGCGTGGGCGCCATCCTGATGGACGTCAACATGCCGGACGTAGACGGCCTGCAGGCGACGCGCCAGATCCACGCGGCCTGGGGCGAACAGGCGCCACCCATCATCGCCCTCACGGCAGCGGCGTCCGCCGAAGACCGGCTGCGCTGCGAAGCAGCGGGCATGGATGATTACCTGACCAAGCCCTTGCACGTGGCGGCGCTGGCTCGAGCGCTGGAGCGCTGGACCGCGCAGGGCCCCGCCGCAGCCGCCGCCGAGCCGACCGCCGCCGCGCCGCCGCCTGCACCCGATGCGCCGCTGATGGATTTCTCTCGACTGGAGGAATTCAAGGAGTTCGACGACGAGCAGTTGACCATGACGCGCGAGGTTGTCGCCCTCTTCATGGCCGACACGCCACCGCGCCTGGATGCGATCGCCGGGGCCGTGGTGGCGCAGGACGCCATCGCACTGTCGCGTGCGGCACACGCGCTCAAGGGCGGCGCCGGCAACGTGGGCGCCAAGGCGATCCAGCAACATGCCGACGCGCTGGAGGCGTCAGCGAAGGACGGCATGCCCGCCGACGTGGACAAGCGCGTCGCGAAGCTGCGGGAGTTGTGGGACGAGACGCGAGCCGTGTTGGCGGGCTGGGGCTAACGCGGTGCCTGGTTGACTTGGGTCCAGGCCTGCCCGAGGTCGAGGCCGGCAGTCTTTCCATGTGTGAGGGCAATTTCATCGAGCGTCAGTTGCGGCCTCAACTGCATCGCACGCCTCAAGGGCGGGACGCTTTCCTGCAAACGCCCCAGCCGCGCGAGCGCCACTGCTTGCGCAATGCGTGGCAGGTAAAGGCGGGGATCGCGCGTTTCAGCGATCCGTGCCTCGCGCACCGAATGCATGGAAAGTTGTGTCTGGCTCACTCATGACGGTGATTGCCGGGACGTTCTGCTCGAGGCCGGGCAATCGCATGCCGCCGACCGGGAAAGCCGTCTCCTCATCCATGCGATGAGATCCGCCGCCGTGCGACTGCGAACGCAGCCCCATTGATGCTCTTCAACGGATGACCAGGCGCGGCCCGGCGCCATGCGGCTTGGCCTGGCCTATTACTGCGGCGTCGGCGAAACCATGCCGCTTGAACACGGCCAGTACTTCATCGAGCGCCTCGGGCGCGCACGCCACCAGCAATCCGCCGCTGGTCTGCGGGTCGGTGAGCAAGGCACGCTCGTGCTCGGCGAAGCTGTCCGGCATGGCCACTTCCGCGCCGTAGCCTCCCCAGTTGCGGCCGGAGGCGCCCGTGATGTGGCCCGCTTGCGCCAGCGCCCGGACGCCCTCCAGCATCGGTACCTGCTGCCACGCGATTTCCAGTGACAGGCCGGAGCCGCGCGCCAATTCCAGCGCATGGCCCGCCAGGCCGAAGCCGGTGACGTCGGTCAAGGCGTGCACCCCCTCCAGGGCAGCGAGTTCGGGGCCGGGCGTGTTCAGCTTCGTGGTCGTCGCGATCATGCGTTCGTAGCCCGCGGCGTCGAGCTTCTCCTTCTTGAGCGCTGCCGACATCACGCCCACCCCCAACGGCTTGCCCAACACCAGGATGTCGCCGGCCTTTGCCCCGACATTGCGCTTGACGCGCCCGGGATGGACCAGCCCCAGTGCAACGAGCCCGTAGATGGCCTCGACCGAATCGATCGTGTGGCCGCCCGCGATGGGGATGCCCGCTGCTCGGCACACGGACTCCCCGCCCTCGAGAATGCGCGCAATGGTCGCGGTGCTGAGCACGTTGATGGGCATTCCGACCAAGGCCAGGGCCATGATGGGTTTGCCGCCCATGGCGTACACGTCGGAAATGGCGTTGGTTGCCGCGATGCGGCCGAAGTCGAAGGGATCGTCGACGATCGGCATGAAGAAATCGGTGGTGGCGATGAGCGCCTGCTCATCGTTGAGCTTGTAGACGGCGGCGTCGTCGGCTGTTTCGATGCCCACCAGAAGCTCGGGCGGCATCGGCATGCGCGCAGTGCCTTGGAGGATCTCCGACAGCATGCCAGGTGCGATCTTGCAACCGCAGCCGCCGCCATGCGACAGGGACGTGAGGCGGGGCTCGGTGGCGGCTTGCGACTGGGCGGCGTTCATGATGAGTGTTGGAGTCCGTGCAGGTTGAAACTGTATCCCAGACCGTCGCGGTGGCTATCATTTGCCCATGAATGAAGCACGGCAAGCGGAAACCACAGGCCGCCTGCGCCAGCGCCTGGCCTTGGTGCTCGATCACCTCGAGCGCGGCCTGATCGAGCGCGGGCGCGTTGTCCGGCTGGCCTTTCTGGCGGCGCTGGCTGGGGAGCACACTTTGCTGGTCGGCCCGCCCGGCACCGCGAAGAGCGAACTCGCGCGACGGCTTCACCTGGCCTTCGCCGGGGCGCGCTATTTCGAGCGGCTGCTCACCCGCTTCACGGTGCCCGAGGAGTTGTTCGGCCCGCTGTCCATCTCCGCGCTGGAGCAGGACCGCTATGAGCGCATGACGGCGGGCTTCCTGCCGCAGGCAACCATCGCCTTCATCGATGAGGTGTTCAAGGCCAACAGCGCCATTCTCAACGCGCTGCTCACCTTGCTCAACGAGCGCGAATTCGACAACGGCGCCGGGCGCGAGCGCTGCCCGCTGGTCAGCGTCATCGGCGCCACCAACGAGGTGCCCGCCGACGAAGTGGCCGAGGCCTTCTTCGACCGCTTCCTCATGCGCCTGCCGGTGGGTCCGGTGTCGGCCTCCGGCTTTCGCAGCCTGCTGGAACTCGATGGCGCGCCCTTGCCGCCAGCCGCCGGCGCGTTGACCGAGGCCGACCTCGGGGCCCTTCACGCCTCTGCCACCCATGTGTCGCTGCCCGATGACGTGGCCGGCTTGCTGGTCGAGTTGCGCGAGATGCTGGCCGCCGAGCAGGTCTACGTGTCGGACCGGCGCTGGGTCAAGGTGGCCTGGCTGCTCAAGGTGGCGGCCGCAAGCGAGGGCCGCGCGGCCGTCGCGCCTTGGGACTTGTGGCTGCTGCCCTGGTGCGTCGCGCCCAGCCCCGAGCGGCAGGTGGCCATCGACGCATGGCTCACCAGCCGCCTCGGGCTGGAAGCCGGCATGGCGCCGCCGCTGTTGACCCGCGTCGTCGAGGCGTTCGAGGCGCAGGCCTCGCTCGAGCAGGAAGCCGAAGACCTCGATTACGACGAGAACGGGCGGCTGCGGTTCAGCGCCGATCTCGATGCCAACGTGAACGATGCCAAGGGCGCGAGCCAGGCCGTGCGCATGAGCTACCGGCGCAAGCGCCGCTACGGCGACATCCACATCGGCGCGCGCGTCGGGCAGGTGGACGAATTGATCGCGCGCATCGCCCGCTACGCCGACGCGATCGCGGCCAATCGTGCCGAGCTTTCCGCGTACGCGCACCAGGGCATCTGGATCGATCGCGAGTTCGCCGCGCGAGCCGATGCGAACCTGGCCGCAACCATTGAGGCGATCGATACACTGCGGCTGCGGGCGGTTGCGGCTCGGCATGCGTTCACGACGCTACCGCGACGGGAGGGGGACACCGGCAGCGTGCCCGATCCTGTGACGGTGGCGGCCACGCCGATCTAGCAAGTCCATTCAATGCGCACGTCCCTGCTCTACGAGCGCCTCGAAGCGCCGCTGACACCGCTGGAGCGCCTGCCCCGAGGCTTGTGGCTGTGGAGCCTGGTTCATTCACAGGGCAGGTTGGTGCCGCGCCTGGCGGGCATCGAAAGCCTGCGGTCGGCGCTGCTCGAAGGCGACGCCGCGGCCAGCGCGCAGTGGCAGCCTGCACCCCTGGCTGAACAGGTTTCGCAAACGCTGCGCGCGGCTGGCCTGCCGCACCACTGCAAAGGTGAACCTGCTCTCACCGAGACGGTGCTGCGCTCGCTCTGCTTCCACCTGGACATGATCGTCGACTACCGCGACCGTGGCGACACAAGGGAAGAGGCCGCGACCCGGGCGCTGGAGGCTTTCGCCGCGGACTGGAAGGACCGCTGCGACACGATGGACGAGCTGTCGGCGGTCTTTGGCGAGTACTCCGACCTGGTGAAGAACTCGCGGTGGGACATGATGCGCGGGCTGCTGCGCAGCGGCGGTTGGCAGGAGGTGGTCCGCGCGCGGCGCCTCATCGAAGCGCTGCCAGAGCTCGCGCGTATCGTCCGGCAGCTTGGGCGCGCACGGGAGACTGACGAGCCCGATGAGTCGAATCGCAGCGACGTACGCGTCATGGAGGAACACCTTGCCATGCGCGAGGTCGTGCGCATCGTGCACGTCCCCGATTACCCGGGCGAGACGCTTGGCGTGCGCCGCTCCGGGCGCGTGGCGCGGATGCTGCCGGCCGAGGCGATGCTGCTGTTGCATCCGCGGCTGCGCCTGGTCTGGCATGCGCGCCATGCCGAACGCACGCTGCTGAGCTACCAGGACGACGACCGCATGCCCGACGTGAAGCACGAACTCGCCCAGGCCTGGCGCCCGAGTACGCGGCGCGTGTCGAACAAGCGGCGCGAGATGGGGCCCATGCTCGTCTGCGTCGACACCTCGGGCTCCATGCAGGGCGGCGCCGAGGCCGTGGCCAAGGCCGTAGTGCTGGAAGCCGTGCGCACCGCGCACGCGCAGAAGCGGGCCTGCTATTTGTTTGCGTTTTCCGGGCCCGAGGAGATCGTCGAGACCGAGCTCACCGTGGACTGTGATGGCATCGATCGGCTGGCTGGATTCATGGGCCAGACTTTCCGCGGCGGCACGGACATTTCCGGGCCGCTGGAGCGGGCGCTGGACAAGCTCTCCGAAAGCAACTGGCAACTCGCGGACCTGCTCATTGCGTCCGACGGTGAGTTCGGCGCGACGCCGGCCGTCGCTGCGCAGATCCGGCGAGCGAAGGAGCAAAGCGGCCTGCGCATCCAGGGCGTGCTGATTGGGGACCGCGAGACCATCGGTTTCCTGCAGATCGCCGACGACATCTACTGGATGCGCGACTGGCGCCGTTACGGGGATCGCAACCGCCAAGGCCGTCGCAGGCGGACCCGCAGCCCCGAAGCGATGACGGCGAACGCACCATGGACGTTGCACACGAACTCGTCAGCCTGCTCGAACGCTTCGCCGACCGCGCGCCGCTACCCCGGGTCCGCGCGCTGCACCTGCCGCCGGCCGCGATGGCGAATGCGAAGGCCGGTGAGTTCTGTGCCATCGAACTCGAGGACGGATCGCTCGGCTTGAGCTACGTGCTGCTCGATGCGTCGACGAAGAATCTCGTCGCTAAGGCAGGCGACCCAGGCATTGGGTTGGAAGGCGCCGACGCGCTGGCGGTGGCGCGCTGGTTCACGGGTGCCCCCGGTGCGCGCCGCGCACTCGGCTTTGCCGCCGTCAACGCGCTCACCCGGTGCCTGTTCGATCGCGCGGGGTACCTGCCCGGCGCCAGCCCCGATTCCATCGGCATGCTCGATCCTGTCGCGGGAGATCACATCGGCATGATCGGCCTGTTCCCGCCTCTAGTGGACAGCATCGTGCAGGCGGGCGCGAAGTTGACCGTGGTCGAGCTCAGGGCCGATCTGGCCGGCGAGCGCGCGGGCTACTGCGTCACCCTCGACAGGAACGAGCTGGCCACCTGCAACAAGGTGATCGCCACCAGCACCATGCTGCTCAACGACAGCCTGGAAGCGATGCTGTCGGTGTGCTCGACAGCGCGCAGTTTTGCAGTAATCGGACCCGGCGCCGGCTGCCTGCCGGACCCGCTGTTCGCCCGGGGGGTGACGCTGGTTGGCGGGACGTGGATCGCTGAGCGGGAGGCGTTTCTCACGGCACTCGCGGCCGGCGAGTCGTGGACTGCGGCTGCGCGCAAGGTCGCCATACTGCGTGCGGACTACCCGGGGTTCGATGCGCTTCTGGAGCGGGTTTGACGGAGTTTGATGCGCATCATGTCCCCAGCCGCGCCGCGGGGCAACACTGGGGGTGCATGCCAGTACCTGCAGTACCCCTTGTTCTTTCTGGCGCTGCTGCGACCCGGCCGGACACCCTGCGGCGCGCCCTGCTGGGCGTCCCCTCCGTCGTTGCGCTGGCCCTCGCCGGCTGCGTCTCGCTTCCACGCGAACTGCCGCAGCGTGTGGCGCCGTTCTCGACGGCGCGAGAGCTCGACGGGCTGCCGCGCGGCTGGGAGGAGGTCGTGATGCGGCGCGACCTGCCGCTCACCGACTACCGACTCGCCGAGCTCGACGGCCACCGCGTGCTGCGCGCGAGAGGGCGCGGCGCTTCCGGCTTACGTCACCGCCTGCACCTGGACCCGCAGGCCGTCCCGTGGATGCGCTGGTCCTGGCGCACGCGCGTGGTGCCGCCGGGCATGTGTGTGCAGCGCACCGAAACGGACGATTCGCCGGCCCGCATGGTCGTCGCATTCCATGGTGATGAACTGGATCTGTCCATGCGTGACCGCGCCGTTTTTGAGCTGGTGCACCTGATCACCGGCCAGCGCCTGCCCTACGCGACGCTCATGTACGTGTGGGACGCGCAGCTGCCCGTGGGCACCGTGGTGAACTACGCGCGCACCAGCCGCATCCGCTACCTCGTCGTCGAAAGCGGGCGCGAGCGGGCGGGGCGCTGGCTGCGGTACGAGCGCGACCTGGTGGAGGATTTCCGGCAGGTGTTCGGCGAAGAGCCGGGCTGGGTGGACAGCGTCGGCCTCATGACCGACAGCGACGACCTGAAGGTGGACGTGGAGACCTGGTATGGGGACATCCGGCTGGAGGCGCGCTCCTAAGGCGCCACGCGCGCACAATGAGCCACTTCCTTCGTGATCCGGCGTCTCCAACGAATGACGCGCATGCCCGTGTTCGTGGCACCATGGATGCCACCATGTCCATCTCTCGTCGCACCCTCATGTTCGCCGTTGCAGCCACCGCTTGCGGCGCCCACGCATCCAACGCAGCGCCGTTGCCGCGGCATTCCAGCGTACCCGGCGGCGTCGCGCGTATTGGTCTGGGCGCGGCGCAAGAGCGACCGCTTGCGCACCAGGGGGAGGTGCCTTTGCTCGTGGTGGGCAACGCGTCCGCGTGGACAGCGGTTGTAGGCATTCCGCTCAGCGCGCCGGAAGGGGCTGCGCAGATCCACGTCCAATCCGTGGGCGGGCCGGTGCGCACCTTCGATTACACGATCCGACCCAAGAAATACCTGGAACAGCGGCTGCAAGTGGCGCCGGGGCAGGTGGAACTGTCGCCGGAGGACCAGGCCCGGTACGAGCGCGAACGCGAACACCAGCGCAAAGTCATGGCGACCTTCTCTTCGACTGTTCGCGCGGACTCGTTGGTGATGGCGCCCCCGGTGTCCGGGCGTCGCTCCAGCTCATTCGGCTTGCGCCGGGTGTTCAACGGCCAGGCGCGCGCGCCGCACTCGGGCATGGACATCGCGGCTGCCACCGGTACACCGGTCAACGCACCTCTGGCGGGGAGCGTGCTCGATACCGGCGACTACTTCTTCAATGGCGGCACGGTGTGGCTGGACCATGGGGGCGGACTGCTCACACTTTACTGCCACCTGAGCGAAACCAGCGTGAAGCCGGGGGATGTGCTGCGCGCGGGGGACAAGCTGGGTGCCGTCGGCGCCACGGGGCGCGCGACCGGTCCGCACTTGCACTGGGGCGTGCTGCTCAATCGCACGATGGTGGATCCGGCGCTTTTTCTTCCCGTGCCTGTGGGGTCACGGAAGTGACCGTGCTCCAGAACGTTTCCGCCGCGCTTCCAGCCGGGCGTGGATCGCGATAGAGCCGGATCTCCAGGGGAATCCACCAATCGCTTGCGGCCGCGGTAACGAGCCGCCCTGCCGCCATGTCCTCGTCCACCAGCGTCTCCGGCAGCCAGGCGATCCCGCGCCCGTCGAGCACCATCGTTCGCAGCACGGAAGCGAGGTGGGCAGTGAAAGCCACGCGTACGGGCAGGGAGTCGAGCCGCCGGCCGACGACAGCGCGCACGATGCGGCCCAGGCCGGACTCCACCGTGTACTGAAGCACTGGCACGTCGTCGGCAGGCCGGCCCAGGAGGGGATGCCGCGGCAGCCCCTGCTGGCCGGGCGATGACACGGGTATCAATCTATCCTGGCCGATCCGCGCGGACACGTACGTGCCTGCATCCAATGCTCCCTTGGCCTGTGGGTGCGCGTGGCCGAGGACAAACTGAACCTTGCTTTGGAGCATCAGGGCTTCGCATCGCTGGAGCACGTCCGAGACGAGCTCCAGCGGGCCGATCGTGGTCTTCGCTTCGATGCCGCGCAGCCAGCGCGGCAGGAAAGTGAACGAGAGCGCGTGGGTGGACGCGATGCGAAGGGTGATCGCGTTCGCCTCCGCCACGATCCGGGCCTCACCCGGCACGCGTGCCACTCGCACGAGGAGTTCGTCGGCCACCGCGCGAAACCACTCCCCGACCGCCGTCAGCTTCGCGGGCTGTGTGCTGCGGTCGAACAACTCTGCGCCAAGCCATTCCTCCAACGCCCGGATGCGCCGGCTGAATGCGGGCTGCGTCATGTGCCTTTCTTCGGCAGCCCTCGAGAAGTTGCCCGTGTCCGCCAGGGTGCGGAAGTCTTCAAGCCAGCCAAAGTTGAGCATCGGTGCTTCCAGAGCATCAAAGGAGAGAAAAACAGCATTGGCAACGAACCCCGGGATTGCCGAACATCGAGGCTCCTCTCAAGACTCCAGGAGACACCCCGTGAAGATCGTCGAAATCCGCGAAAAGACCATTCCCATCAGTTCGCCCATCCGCAATGCCTACATCGACTTTAGCAAGATGACGCTGAGCCTCGTCGCCGTGATCACCGACGTGATCCGGGACGGCAAGCCGGTCGTCGGCTACGGATTCAACTCGAATGGCCGCTACGGCCAGGGCAAGCTCATGCGTGAACGCTTCATTCCCCGCCTGATGGAGGCCAGCCCCGAATCGATGGTCGACACCGGCGGCAACAACCTCGATCCGCACAAGATCTGGAACACCATGTTCACCAACGAGAAGCCTGGGGGCCACGGCGAACGTTCGGTGGCGATCGGCACCATCGACATGGCCATCTGGGATGCGGTCGCCAAGATAGAAGGCAAGCCGCTGTTCCAGCTTCTGGCCGACCGCTACGGCGACGGCAAGCCGAACCGCAAGATCTTTGTCTACGCTGCCGGGGGCTACTACTACCCGGGTCAGGATCACGACAAGCTCAAGGACGAGATGCGCAGCTACATCGACCGCGGCTACACCGTGGTCAAGAAGAAGATCGGCGGCGCCTCGCTCGACGAAGACCTGCGCCGCATCGATTCGATCCTGAGCGTGCTGCAGGACGGCCAGAAACTGTGCGTCGACGCGAACGGCCGGTTCGACCTCGACACCGCGATCGCCTATGCCAAGGCACTTTCGCAGTACGACCTCTTCTGGTACGAGGAGCCGGGGGACCCGCTGGACTTCGAGCTCCAGGCCACCCTGCGCAACTACTACAAGAACCCGATGGCAACCGGCGAGAACCTGTTCTCGATGCAGGACGCGCGTAACCTGATCCGCTACGGCGGCATGCGCCCCGACCGCGACTGGCTGCAATTCGACTGCGCCTTGAGCTACGGCCTGGTGGAATACCTGCGCACCCTCGACATGCTCAAGGAGCACGGCTGGTCCGCCAGCCGCTGCATTCCCCATGGTGGCCACCAGATGTCGCTGAACATCGCCGCAGGCCTGGGCTTGGGCGGCAACGAGTCCTACCCCGACCTGTTCCAGCCCTTCGGTGGTTTCCCAGACGGTGTCAAGGTGAACAACGGCCACGTCACACTGCCGGACCTGCCGGGCATCGGCTTCGAGGGCAAGGCGGATCTCTATCGGGAAATGCAGGCGCTTTCAGCCTGAGCCGCCGCAAAGCCGCTTCCAGTGATCGCCCTCCCAGTACACGCGCGCACAGACCTCGCAGATGCTAAAGCGATCATAGAGCTCGAGCACCGCCGGCGGCAGGCGGTGCTCCACCTGCGCCTTGGCCACGGGCTGCAGCGCCGCGTTGCATTGCGGGCAGAGCGTGAAGGGCCGCGCGCTGCGCGCGAGTTGGAGCCGCTCGCAGACTTCCCTTAGCTGCTCCTGCGGCCGCAGCGCGTGCAGATAACAGCCGTGCGTGATTCTTTTCCGCTTGAGCAGGTCGCGGTCCCGCGTCAAAACGATGCGAGAGTGCGCCGCCGCGATTCGCTCGATCTCGTCGTCGGCAAAGCCGTTGTCGTACAGCGTGTCGAAACCCATCATCCGCAACAGGCGGGCCAGCGAGCCGAGATGGGTGTCTGCCACGAAGCGAGTGTCGCGCAGTGGCTGGTCACGCACGCGCAGCAGCGGCGTGATGTCGAAGGCCTCGAACTTGGGGTACACAGCTACGCGATCACTCTCGCGAAGGACCGTGCCAAAGCCGACCGACTCGCCATTGAGCAGGATCAGCTCGACCTCGGTGTGCGGAACGCCGAGCGCCTCGATCATGTGCTTGGTGGTGGCGGCACGGGCGCAGGGCACGGTGAACTCGCGCCGCCGTCGCTCGGGCGCGAGGAAATCGTTCAGCTCTTCGTAGAAGCGGAAGGTCGCAGTCACCATCCGCGATGTCAGTTACCTGATCTGCAGCAGGACGGTGCCTTGCGTTACCGCCGGCGCGCTCGCGCCGGTGTCCGGCGCATTCTTCTGGATCCAGTCGCGCGCGACTTTCATGCTTTGCTCGGCGCCCGACTGATCCTCGCAGACTGTCACCGACACGCCGCCGTCGCCACTGCGCAGCAGTGTGTAGCTAGTGAGTCCGGGCACCTCTCGAATGACAGCTTCGACATCGCGCTTGCGTTCCTCCAGCACGTCGAACAGCCGGCTCGCGCCTGCGCCTGAATAAGTCCTGACGACTGCATACATATCGGCCTCCATAGAAGTGATCACCCCACCGGGCAAAAGCGCCGGACCGCCGGCCCGGCCCCAGCTATGCAGCGTAGGCGCGAACCTCGCGTTTGCAAGTGGAATCGTGCTCGAGCTGGAAGCGACCTTCAGCTCGGCCAGTGGGGTGAACAGCCCTGAGTGAACCGCTACGTGGTTTCGCCACGCATCGCGAGCTTCGTCGGCCCTTGCGAAATGCTCGTGGGCACCGGAACGCGCTGACTTGGGGGTGCTACGCGCAGGGAGCTCGCCCTGTGCTCGCGCCGCCTCAATCCGCCGTGATCTTTGCCGCCTGAATCGTCTTGGCCCAGAACGCTGTCTCGCGGTCCACCAGGGCCTGCAGGTTGGCCGGCGAGCGATAGCGCAGCTCGATGCCCGCTGCCGCGGCGCGGGTCTTCGTTTCGGGCAGGTCGAGCGCCTGCTGGATCGACGTGGTGAGCTTGTTGATCACGTCCGGCGGCGTGCCGGCTGGCGCGAAAATCGCCACCCAGGCCTCGAGCTCGAAGCCGGTGAGCCCCGCTTCCGCGGTGGTCGGCACCTGCGGCACGTTGGGATGACGCACCTTGCTCGTGACCGCGAGCCCCTTGAGCTTGCCGGCCTGGATGTGCCCCATCACCGACGGCGGCGTGGTCATGAATACCTGCACCTGGCCCGACAGCACGTCGGCGATCGCGGAGCCGGAGCCGCGGTACGGGATGTGGACCATGCTCGTGCCAGTCTGCATCTTGAACATCTCTGTGCCGACGTGCGACAGCGAGCCATTGCCTTGCGACGCGTAGCTCACTTTGCCGGGGTTGCTCTTGAGATACGCGACGAACTCCTTGAGGTTGGCCGCGGGGACGGAGGGGTGCACGGCGATGAGGTTGGTGGCTGCGGTGATCAGTGCAACGGGCGTAAAGTCCTTCTGCGCCCACGGCATCTTCGGAAACAGGGACGGGTTGCCCACGTGATAGGCCGAGTACGAGACGAGCAGCGTGTACCCGTCGGGCGCCGCACGCGCCACGTGGCCGTAGGCGACGTTGCCACTGGCGCCGCCACGGTTGTCGATCACGACCGATTGGCCGAGGATGCGCGAGAGTGGTTCGCCCAGCAGCCGCGCGGAGCCATCTACCAGCCCGCCTGGCGGGTTGGGCACGATCAGTGTGATGGGCTTCTGGGGGAACGCCTGCGCGCTGGCGACGGTGCCGATGCCGGCCAAGGCCAAGGCGACGGCCATCTGGCGAAGCGCCGTTCTTCTCGATTTCATGACTTGTCTCCTGTCTGTTTCCACAAGCATAGGGCATCCGCATCTCAACTAAAAAGAAAAGGCCCGCTGCCTTCCCAGGCAACGGGCCTTCCCGCTCAAGCACTCATCAATGGCGACGCGGGTTGCGCGGAGCGCGATCGAACTGGTTCACTACGCCGTCACGGTCAAAGTCGCCCCACTGGGCATGGCGCCAGGTGGCGCGCGCATCGTAGAAACGCGAATCGCGGTCGAACCTGTTGGGAATGCCATCACGGTCGGCATCGCCCAGTGCGCCCCGGCGGTGGCCGTAGCGGTCGACCCGATCGCTGTCATGGCCGAATTGCACCGTCTGCGGCTGCTTGTAGATCGTGCGCTCCTGCATCGGAAGCTGCTGGTGTTGCACGAACACCGGGGCCGGCTGCACGTAGCGATGCGGCGTGTTCAGGTCGACGAGCAGCGTCACGTCGGTGCGCGCATGGGCCGCGGAGCCCACGACGACCGCGCCCAGCGCGATGGCAGTAGCAATGAAGGACTTTGCGGAGAAGAGGCGGTTCATGGAAGCTCCTTTGGTTGGGTGCTTGCATGGTGCGACCGCGTCCGTGAACGGGGCCTGAACACACATCGCGATGATGTTTCGCGCGGGTAAAGAACAGGCGCCATCACCGCGCGTGGGAAAATCATCGCGATGGACCTTCCTTATCTGCAGGGCTACCCGCACGAAGTGCTGGCGCAAGTGCGGCAGGCGATCATGGCCGGCCGATTGGCCCAGACGTTGGCGCAGCGACATCCTGATGCGCATGAAGTGCGCACCGAGCGCGCCCTCTACGATTACGTGAACGAGCTCAAGTCGAGCCACATGAAGAGTGCGCCGCCCGTGGCAAAGGTGGCCTGGGACCCGAAGCTGCACATCATGAGGAACGTGCTGGGCACCCACACGACAGTCTCCCGCGTCCAGGGCAGCCGGCTCAAAGCCAAGCGCGAGATCCGCATCGCCACGCTCTTCAAGGAAGCGCCGGCGGACTTTCTGCGCATGATCGTCGTGCACGAGCTGGCGCATCTGAAGGAGCGCGAGCACGGCAAGGCGTTCTATGCGCTGTGCCTGCACATGGAACCGGACTACCACCAGATCGAGTTCGACCTTCGTCTGTGGCTTACTTCGCAAGAGTTGGCAACGGCAGGCTCGGCCGGGTGATGATGGCCGCACAAAGCAAGCACAGCATGTGTTTGAGGTGCTATTGCCTGACCGCTCGGGCGAGCCATTCGCCCGCTTCGCGGAAGGGACGGCCCGTGCGTTCGGCCCGGGATCGTATGTAGGCGCCCTCGATTGCCGTCAAGATCATGCCCGCGAAAGACTTGGCTTGCTGGCGGCCCAAAAAAACGAAGTGCCGCGCGAGGTGTGCGCGCCAGCCTTCGAACGCATCGGCAATAACCAACCGCAGTGATTCGTCTTCGGCACCGAGATCGAGCGTGACCGCCCCAAAGGCGCAGCTCTTCTGGAATGTCGCCTCCTCCACCCGATTGGCAAAAGCTTCGAACAATGCGGTCACCTTCTGCGGCGCGGCCTTCTTGCTGCTCAACGCTGCCTCCATGAACGCGGCCACCCGGCCGGCGTGAACCTCGAGAGATTCAGCCACGATCTGGTTTTTTCCCTGGGGGAAGAAGTGGTAGACCGAGCCGCGAGGGGTGGCGCTTTCCCGCACCACGTCCTTGATGCCCGATCCGCTCAGCCCATAGCTGCGCATCAGATCGATCGTCGCTTCGATCATGCGATCCCTGCTCGACAGTGATTGAATGTTCATTTGCAATTATGTAGACCGGTTAGTATATTGTGCAGACCTGATTGATCGGAGGCAACCCCCATGGATCTCGCTGTCACGCACCCCGCCCATGATTCGCACGCCGCGGAGCGGCAGCTGAGAATCGATCTCGCCGCCTGCTACCGGCTGGTGGCCGCCTACGGATGGGACGACCTCATCTTCACCCATATTTCGGCTCGCATTCCCGGTCCGGAACATCATTTCCTGATCAACCCCTACGGCATGATGTTCAGCGAGATTACGGCATCCAGCCTCGTGAAGGTGGACCTCGATGGTGGAAAGCTGGACGACAACCCCTACGAAATCAATCCGGCCGGGTTCACGATTCACAGCGCGGTGCACGCGGCGCGCGAGGATGCGGCGTGCGTTCTTCACGTCCACAGCGTCAACGGCGTGGCCGTTTCCGCCCAGGAAGAGGGGCTGCTGCCGCTCTCCCAACACTCGATGTTCGTGCTGGCCTCGCTCGCTTACCACGACTACGAGGGGGTTGCACTCGAAGAAGACGAGAAGCCCAGGTTGGTCCGTGACCTCGGCACGAAACGCTTCCTGTTGCTGCGCAACCATGGTCTGCTAACGGTGGGGCGCTCGGTTGCGGAGGCCTTCGTGGCGATGTATTTCTTCGAAACGGCCTGCATGATGCAGGTGCGCGCGCTAGGTGGCGGCGTGCCGGTGCGCCGCATCGGAAAGCGGATCCTTGAAGGCGCCGAGCAACAGTGGGATATGGTGACGCGAGGAGCCGGCGGCGGCTTGGCCTGGCCTGCTCTTATGCGCAAGATGGATTCGACGAACCCGGGCTACCGCAACTAGACAGCGCTTGTGCGCGCGAAAGCCCGCCGGTCAAAGCCAGGTCGTTCCCTGCGGAACGCGGATCTCGGTTTCCGGATCGCCGCTGCTCACCATCGCGCCGATGGCGATGCTGAGCAGCGATATGAAAATGCTGGCGAAGAACGCCGTCCAGAAGCCGGACACCTGGAAGCCCTTCACCAGCCGCGCGACCAGCAGGATCATCAAGGCATTGATCACCAGCAGGAAGAAGCCGAAGGTCACGAGCGTCAGCGGCAGGGTGAGCACGATCAGCAGCGGCTTGACGATTGCGTTGGCAAAGCCGAGCAGCAGGGCTGAAATCACCAGTGACGTTGTGTCGGTGAATTTCAGGCCCTTGAAGAGGAGGCTGGCGAGCCACAACGCCAGCGCGGTGATGGCCCAATGAAGCAGGAATTGCGTGAGGTTCTGGAGCATGTCAGGCATCTTGCCCTGAATCGCCCTGGCGCTTGGTCGCGATCAGCGACTTGACGTCCGATATCGACGATCGCGTGCGGCCCGCCTCGGGCTGGCGCAGCGGCTCCACCTCACGCATGGAGGCCAGGCTTCGCCGTGCGAGCGCCTGGTAGGCGCGCGTGCCTTCGAGCTTCCAGGCGATCTCTTCGTCCTTGAGCGTGCGGATCACCTTGGCGGGAACGCCGGCGACGAGGCTGCGACCGGGGACCTTCATGCCCGCGGGCACCAGCGCGCAGGCGGCGACGATCGCCTCTGCGCCAACTTCGGCTTCGTCCATGACGACCGCGTTCATGCCCACCAGCGCATCGCGCCGCACCACGCAGCTGTGCAGGACGGCGCCGTGTCCGATGTGTCCGTTCTCCTCCACAAGGGTGTCCTGCTTGGGGAAGCCGTGGATA
>JAQZBU010000129.1 GCA_029237735.1 Ramlibacter sp.
AATGGGAAAAATCATCGGCATCGACCTCGGCACGACGAACTCGTGCGTTGCCATCATGGAGGGCAACAACGTCAAGGTCATCGAGAACTCGGAAGGCGCTCGCACGACGCCTTCGATCGTCGCTTACCAGGAAGACGGCGAGATCCTGGTGGGCGCTTCCGCCAAGCGCCAGGCCGTCACCAACCCGAAGAACACGCTGTACGCGGTGAAGCGCCTGATCGGCCGCAAGTTCACCGAGAAGGAAGTGCAGAAGGACATCGACCTGATGCCCTACAAGATCGTCCCGGCCGACAACGGCGACGCCTGGATCGAGGCGCGCGGCAAGAAGCTCGCACCGCAGCAGACCTCCGCCGAGATCCTGCGCAAGATGAAGAAGACCGCCGAGGACTACCTCGGTGAAGAAGTGACGGAAGCCGTCATCACGGTGCCCGCGTACTTCAACGACAGCCAGCGCCAGGCTACCAAGGACGCCGGCCGCATCGCCGGCCTGGACGTCAAGCGCATCATCAACGAGCCCACCGCCGCGGCCCTGGCCTTCGGCCTCGACAAGCACGGCAAGGGCGACCGCAAGCTGGCCGTGTACGACCTGGGCGGCGGCACGTTCGACATCTCGATCATCGAGATCGCCGACGTCGAGGGCGAGAAGCAGTTCGAAGTGCTGTCCACGAACGGCGACACGTTCCTGGGCGGCGAGGACTTCGACCAGCGCATCATCGACTACATCATCGGCGAGTTCAAGAAGGAACAAGGCGTCGACCTCTCGAAGGACGTGCTCGCGCTGCAGCGCCTGAAGGAAGCCGCCGAGAAGGCGAAGATCGAGCTGTCCAACAGCACGCAGACCGACATCAACCTGCCGTACATCACGGCCGATGCGTCGGGCCCGAAGCACCTGAACATCAAGCTGACGCGTGCCAAGCTCGAAGCGCTGGTGGACGAACTGATCGCCCGCACCATCGAGCCGTGCCGCATCGCCATCAAGGACGCCGGCGTATCGGTCAACGACATCCAGGACGTCATCCTGGTCGGCGGCATGACCCGCATGCCCAAGGTGCAGGAGAAGGTCAAGGAGTTCTTCGGCAAGGAGCCGCGCAAGGACGTCAACCCCGACGAGGCCGTGGCCGTCGGCGCCGCCGCGCGGCCTGCCCCAGATCGAGGTGACCTTCGACATCGACGCCAACGGCATCCTGCACGTGTCCGCCAAGGACAAGGGCACGGGCAAGGAGAACAAGATCACCATCAAGGCGAATTCGGGCCTGTCGGAAGCCGAGATCGAGAAGATGGTGAAGGACGCCGAGATGAACGCGGCCGAGGACAAGAAGAAGCTCGAGGTCGTGCAGGCGCGCAACCAGGGCGAGGCGATGGTGCACAGCGTGCGCAAGAGCCTGTCCGAGTACGGCGACAAGCTCGATGCCGGCGAGAAGGACAAGATCGAGGCCGCCGCGAAGGAGCTGGAAGAGACGCTCAAGTCGGAAGACAAGGACGCGATCGAAGCCAAGACCAACGCGCTGATGACCGCCAGCCAGAAGCTGGGCGAGAAGATGTACGAGGCGCAGCAGGCGGCGGGCGGCGCGGCGGGACCGGAAGGCAGCGCCGAGAACGCATCGTCCAAGCCGGCCAACGACGACAACGTCGTCGACGCGGAAGTCAAGGAAGTGAAGAAAGGTTAAACCGGACGCCGGCGGCGCCGGTTTAACTCGCCGCGTTCGACGCTGACGCCCACGCGCAGGTCAACGCGGCGTTCTTTCTGAAGCATCCAACGAACAATGGCCACGAAACGCGATTACTACGAAGTCCTCGGCGTGCCGAAGAACGCCACCGAGGAAGAGGTGAAGAAGGCTTATCGCAAGCTGGCGATGAAGTACCACCCTGACCGCAACCAGGGGGACAACGCCAAGCAGGCCGAGGCGAGCTTCAAGGAGGCCAAGGAAGCTTACGAGATGCTCTCGGACGCCGAGAAGCGCGCCGCGTACGACCAGTACGGACACGCCGGCGTCGATCCCAACATGCGCGGCGGCCCGGGCGCCGAAGGCTTCGGCGGCTTCGCCGAGGCGTTCGGCGACATCTTCGGGGACATCTTCGGGCAGGCCCAGCAGCGCGCCGGCGGGCGCGGTGGCCGCCAGGTCTATCGCGGCAGCGACCTGTCGTACGCGATGGAGATCACGCTCGAGGAAGCCGCCAAGGGCAAGGACGCACAGATCCGCATTCCGTCCTGGGACGAATGCGAGACCTGCCACGGCAGCGGTGCCAAGCCGGGCACGCAGGCCAAGACCTGCACCACCTGCCATGGCCAGGGCGTCGTGCAGATGCGTCAGGGCTTTTTCAGCGTGCAGCAGACCTGCCCCCATTGCCGCGGCACGGGCAAGATCATTCCCGAGCCCTGCCAGACCTGCCATGGCCAGGGCAAGGTCAAGCGCCAGAAGACGCTGGAAGTGCGCATCCCCGCGGGCATCGACGACGGCATGCGCATCCGCAGCGCCGGCAACGGGGAGCCGGGCACCAACGGCGGGCCGCCGGGCGACCTGTTCATCGAGATCCGGCTGAAGAAGCACTCGCTGTTCGAGCGCGATGGCGACGACCTGCACGTCGTGGTGCCGGTGGGCATCGCCCGCGCGGCACTCGGCGGCGAGATCGACGTGCCCACGCTCGACGGCAAGGCCGCCATCGACATCCCCGAAGGCACGCAGGCCGGCAAGCAGTTCCGCCTGCGCGGCAAGGGCATCAAGGGCGTGCGTTCCAGCGTGCCGGGCGACCTGTACTGCCACATCGCGGTCGAGACGCCGGTGAAGCTCACGGAGCACCAGCGCAAGCTGCTCAAGGAGCTGGACGAGTCGTTGAAGAAGGGCGGCGCCAAGCATTCCCCCGGCGACGAGAGCTGGGCGGACAAGCTGAAAGGTTTCTTCAGCGCGTAGCCCGTGGGGCCAGGTGTGGTGGCGGCGGAACACCCGCCGCCGCTGGCGACCAGCCCCATGGTGGAATGGCTCAGCCGCCGGGTGACAATGCGCCATGGCACTCCGGCTGTTCCGCACCACCGGCTATTCGACCCTGCTGATGCCGGGCGAGTCCCGCATCGCGCCGCACCCGGCCCGCATCGTCTTCTGGGCAAGCCTCTGGATCGGACTGGCCTGCAACGTGGCCGTGTGGCGCCTGCTCTCCGGCGAACTGGCGAGCGCCCGCACCGCGTTGTCCTCGGCCGCCATCATGGTCGGCGGCAGCGCGATGGTCTTCAGCATCCTCGGCTGGCGCCGCACGCTCAAGCCGACCGTCACCCTGTTCCTGCTCGCCGCCACCCTCATGGCCTGCGGGCTCTGGAGCCAGCAACTCCCGATCGAAACCTTGTGGCAGGCGCCCTCGCGCGCCCTGCTGCCGGCGTGGGCCAGCTTCATGCGCTGGCAGGTGCTGGCGCTCGTGCTGGTGCTGGGCCTCGTGCCGATCGTCACCGTGTGGAACATGTCGATGCGGCGGCTGCCCGGGCCGGCGCAGATGCGCGCCAACATGGCGGGCGCCTTCCTCGCGGGCCTGGTGCTCATCGCCGGCATCGTGCTGGCCTGAGCCAGCACCGGCGCGAGGGCCTCAGAACAGGGCGGCCTGCCCTGCCGGCCCCGGCGGCCGGAAGAGATCCGTCGCAAAGACCGTCTTCTTGGCATTGAAGCCGATGCGCCCTGCCGTCTTGCGAAAGCGCTGCCCGATCAGCTCGGCCCAGGTGCCGGAGCCCTTCATGCGCGTGGCGAAGTCGCTGTCGTAGTCCTTGCCGCCGCGCATTTCCTGGATCCGGTGCATCACGCGGTCGGCGCGCTGCGGATAGTGCGTCTGCAGCCATTGCCGGAACAGCGGCGCCACCTCCCAGGGCAGCCGGATCACGTGATAGAAGGCCTCGCGCGCGCCGGCCTCCCAGGCCGCTTCCAGCACCTGCTCCATGTCGTCGTTCAGGAAGGGGATCTGCGGCGCGAGGCTGACCCCGCACGGAATGCCGCTCTCGGCCAGCGTTTTCAGGATGCGCAGCCTGCGGTGCGGCGCGGCGGCGCGCGGCTCCAGCTTGCGCGCAAGATCCGCGTCGAGCGTGGTGACGGTCACGTATACCGCCGCGAGGTTCTGCGCGGCCATGGGCGCCAGCAAATCGATGTCCCGCTCCACGCCGCTCGACTTGGTCACCAGCGCGACCGGGTGCCGCGCTTCCTTCAGCACCTCGATGACGCCGCGCGTGAGGCGCAGCTCGCGCTCCACCGGCTGGTAGCAGTCGGTTGCGGTGCCGATCGCGATCAGCTCGGGGCGATAGCCCTTGCGACCGATCTCGTGCCGCAGCAGGTCGACGGCATTGCGCTTCGCGATGATCTTGGTTTCGAAGTCCAGCCCGGGTGACAGGTTCAGGTAGCTGTGCGTGGGGCGTGCATAGCAGTAGATGCAGCCATGCTCGCAGCCCCGGTACGGATTGATGGACTGCCCGAAGTGGATGTCCGGCGAGTCGTTGGTGGCGATGATGCTGCGCGCCGTCTCCCAGATCACCTCGGTCTGCGGAACGCCTTCCCCACCTTCTTCGTTGGGCACCCAGCCGTCGTCGAAGCCCTCACGCAGGTCGCGCTCGAACCGGTGCGGGAACCGTGTGGCCGTTCCGCGTCCTTTGATTGCGCCGAGGGGGACGCGCACTTCCGGCGCTTCGTTCGACGTACTGCGGTCGATACTGTTCATGCATCCAGTATGCACCAAGGCGCGGCCGCGCCAAAGACCCCGCAGCGCTGTCTGAATTTTCAGGAATTACTGAAAGTTCAAAAGAAAACGCAGACACTCCGGTTCATGGCATTGCAAGACCACCTTCCTCCCCTCAGCCGGCAGTTCGTGGCGCACTTCGGCGAAATGGGCAGCCGCTGGGGCATCAACCGCACCGTCGGGCAGATGTACGCCCTGATCTTCATCTCGCAGCGCGCGCTCAATGCGGACGAGATCGCCGAAGCGCTCGAGTTCTCGCGCTCCAACGTGAGCATGGGTTTGAAGGAACTGCAGTCCTGGCGGCTGGTTCGCATGAAGCACCTGCCGGGCGACCGCCGCGAGTACTTCGAGGCGCCGCAGGACGTGTGGGAAATCTTCCGGGTGCTTGCCGAAGAGCGCCGCCGGCGCGAAATCGAGCCCACACTGTCGATGCTTCGCATGGCCTTGCTCGAACAACCCAACGGTGAAGCGGAAGCGCACGCGCAGCAGCGCATGCGGGAGATGTACGAGCTGATCGACCGCCTCATGACCTGGTTCGACGACGTCCAGAAGCTGGCGCCGGAGACCGCGATGCAGCTGATGGGAATGGGCACCGCCGTCACGCGGGTGCTGGAGCTCAAGGACCGGATGACCGGGCGCCGTACCGCCAAGGAGTGACGATGGACACGCTCATGCTCTCGCGGATCCAGTTCGCCGCGAACATCGCCTTCCACATCCTGTTCCCCACCATCAACATCGCGCTGTGCTGGTTCCTGGTGTACTTCCGCGTGCGCAACAGTTCGGCGAAGGACGCGGCCGAAGCGAAACACTGGGAGGAGGCGTACTACCTCTGGACCAAGATCTTCGCACTCAGCTTCGCGATGGGCGTGGTCTCCGGCATCACCATGAGCTTCCAGTTCGGCACCAACTGGCCGGGCTACATGGAGCGCGTCGGCAACATCGCAGGGCCGCTCCTCGGCTACGAGGTGCTGACCGCGTTCTTCCTGGAGGCCACCTTCCTGGGCATCATGCTGTTCGGCCGCAGCCGCGTCTCCGACCGCGTGCACATGATCGCCACGCTGATGGTGGCCGCGGGCACGACACTGTCCGCCTTCTGGATCCTGAGCCTGAACTCGTGGATGCAGACACCCGCGGGCTTCACGATCATCGACGGCAGATTCCATGCCCGGGACTGGCTGGAGATCGTGTTCAACCCCTCGTTCCCCTATCGCCTGGCGCACAAGCTGCTGGCGTCCACGCTCACCGCTTCCTTCCTGATCGCTGGACTGTCCGCCTGGCAACTGCTGCGCGGCACGCAGAACGGCGGAACGCATCGCGCGCTACGCACCGGCGTGATCGCGGCGGCCGTCGCCATCCCGCTGCAGATCGTCGCGGGTGACATGCACGGCCTCAACACGCTGCAGCACCAGCCCGCCAAGATCGCCGCCATCGAAGGCATCTGGCATACCGAAAAAGGCGCGGCGCTGACGCTGTTCGGGTGGCCCAACGAGAAGGAAGGCCGAACCGACTACGCCCTGCAGGTGCCCAAGCTCGCCAGCCTCGTCCTCGCCCACGACATGGACGCCGAGCTCAAGGGCCTGAACGAATTCCCGAATGCCCACCCGCCGGTGGCGCCCGTGTTCTGGAGCTTCCGCGTGATGGTGGGCATGGGCCTGCTGATGCTGGCCGTCTCCTGGTGGGCCGCGTGGACGGTGTGGCGGCGGCGGCGCGACAAAGGCGCCGAGGGCTCGCCCTTCTCCCGCTGGCAGCTGCGCCTGCTGGCCGGCATGACCTTCTCCGGCTGGGTGGCGACCCTGGCTGGCTGGATCGTCACCGAGGTCGGGCGCCAGCCCTTCCTGGTCTATGGCCACCTGCGCACGGCGGACCTGGTGGCGCAGCATGCGCCCGGCATGGTGCTGTCCACGCTGATCGCCTATCTCTGCGTCTACGCATTCCTGTTGACTGCGTACGTGCTGGTGCTGATGTACATGGCCCGGCACCCCGCGATGCCCACGCCGGACGCGCCGCAAAGCCCGAAGGCGGCGACACCCATCGGCGGCCCCGCCTGAGAAAGGATCCGACATGACGTTCGACTGGCCGACCTTGCTGCCCCTCATCTTCATGGCCGTGATGGGCCTGGCGCTGCTCGCCTACGTGGTGCTCGACGGCTACGACCTCGGCGTGGGGCTGCTGCTGCCCTTCGCGGCTGACCACGAGAAGGACCTGATGGTCGCGAGCATCGGCCCCTTCTGGGACGCGAACGAAACCTGGCTGGTGCTGGGGATCGGCGTGCTGCTGATCGCCTTTCCGCTGGCGCACGGACTGGTGCTGTCCGCGTTGTACCTCCCTGTCGCGGTGATGCTGATCGGGCTGATCCTGCGCGGCGTCTCGTTCGACTTCCGCGTGAAGGCGCGCGCGGCGCGCAAGGAGATGTGGAACCGCATCTTCGCGCTCGGCTCGCTGATGGCGGCGGCCGCCCAGGGCTGGATGCTGGGCAGCTACCTCACCGGTTTCGACCACGGCCTCTGGGCGACGCTGTTCGCGCTGCTGATCGCCGTCACGCTGCCCACCGCGTACGCGATGCTGGGCGCCGGCTGGTTGATCATGAAGACGGAAGGGCCGCTGCAGGCGAAGGCCGTGCGCTGGGCGCGGCTCGTCCTCTGGCCCATGGGCGCTGCGCTCGTGGGCATCTCGCTCGCGACGCCGCTGGTGAGCGCGACGGTGTTCGACAAGTGGTTTGCGATGCCGCAGTTCCTGGGCCTGCTGCCGATCCCGGTGGCATGCGCAGCGGCGTTCTTCGCCGCTTTCCACGTGACGGGCCGCGAGAACGTCATCCAGGCCGGCTACGGCTGGGTGGTGTTCGCCAGCACGGTGCTGATCTTCGTGCTGGCCTTCCTGGGGCTGTCGTACAGCATCTATCCGTACATCGTGATCGACAAGCTCACGGTCTGGCAGGCGGCCAGCGCGCACGAGTCGCTGGTGGTGATCTTCGTCGGCGTCGCCATCACCCTGCCCGCCATCATCGTCTACACGATCTTCATGTACCGCGTGTTCTGGGGCAAGGCTTCGGCATTGAGCTACGGTCCCTGAACGACGGCTTTCAGGGCTTGCCAGACACCGGACCGGATCGCCAGTTCCCCGGCGATCACGAGCACGAGACCGATCAACGCGCCGGCCACCACCGGCATCACGCGGGACTTCCAGCCGGCTGCCGCCTCTGGCGCCACCGTGGAGGGACGCGGTTCGGGCCCGCTCGTGGACGCACGCCCGCAGTAGGGGCAGAACGCCACTTCGCCGAACCATGGCCCGTTGCACCAGCGGCAGAACTCGCCACCGGGCCGGACTTCGAACAACGGATCCGTGCGCTCGTGCTGCAATGCGGGCTCTGCCATGCTTGCTACGCGTCCAACTTCCACCCGGGCACCTGCGGCATTTCGGGATGATGGATCCAGAGATGGCCGTCGTGCACGAACGGCAGCGCGAGCCAGGGCCGCTTGACCGCGATCCCGCCGAAGGACACCGGGGCCTGGCCGGGCAATTCGACCTGCAGGATGGCGCGCTTCGGTTCGTGCCCGCCCTGCACGAGGGCCGGCACGCCGCGCGGTGCATCCATTCTGAGCCCGAGCACCGCGCCGTCCCGCGCCGACTCGAGCAAGGGCAGCACGACTTCCACGGACGCCTCCTCGTCTTGCGCGGTCCACGGGGCGTCGGCGAAGCGCGCCGTGCCGCGGTAGCTCACGCCCCCGGTGCTGACGCTGGCCGCGTTCACCTGTTGCATCGGCGGCGACGCAGCGACGCCGGCCACCTGCACGAACGCGACGCCTCCCTCCGCGTTCCTGCGGCACAACTGCCAGAAGCTCCCGTCGTCATGCAGGTAGGGGCAACCCACGGCGAAGACGGGCCTGACGTCCTCCGGCCACGCCACCCACTCCGTTCGCATGCCGCCGTTTGCGTCCCCACGCAGTACCAGTTGTCCGTGATCGGACAGCCAGGTCACATGGTGGTCATCGAACACCGGCGCTTCGAAACCCTGAGGCGGCACCGGCACCTGCGTCGGCAACACCGTGTACGCACGGCCAGCGGCGTCCGCGCGCTTGCCGATCAGGTGCACCATGTCGTCCTTCCCGTGTGTGGGCGTCCAGATCTCGCCCTTCCATGCCACCGGGCCGCCCAGCGCCGGGCCGTGCCCCGCCTGCTCGATGGAGCAACGCAGGCCCAGGACGCTTGGCGTGATCACGACCAGCCCCGTGGCCGAGGGGCAGTACAAGGTCGCGTGGCCATCGGCGTGGAGCACCTCCATGCGCCACCCGCGCGGGTTCGGCAGCCGATGGCCCCAGCCCGGCCCGGTCGGGCCCTCGACCGGGATCCACCGCTGCGAGTGCGGCAGCAGCACGAAAAGCCGGCCTTCGTCGGGCTCGATGGCCAGCAGGTTGGGACAAGTGACATCGAAACTGTCCACCACGAACTGGTAGCGGCCCTGAGGCAGCAACGGCAACGTGCGATCCGGCTTGCTGCTCGCCGTGCGGCCCGGCGCGCGCGCCAGCGCCAATGCAGCCGGCGTTCGCCTCAAGCCGCGCGACGCATGCTGCGACCCGGGCTGTGTCGACGCGCCGAAAGGCGGCACCCAGGAGGCATCGGCGCGGGTGTCCGGGGCCTGCAGCGGGGCGCCGGTGCGTGGCGAGAACCGGAAGTCCGGGGGAAGCCATCCGCCGCCGGCGGGGTCGCGGCGGGCGCCGACCAGGCGCACAAGGTCGTCGAGAGCGATGGTTGAGGACACCGTGGCGCCGGAGGGTCCGGCAACGAGGCGCCATGCCTCGGCAGCCCGGTCACGCTGCCAGGTTCCGGAACCCAGGTCCCACTGCTCGATCTGCTCTTGCACCCATCCTCCAGCGTCGGGAGTCGATCAGCCGATCATCGCAGCAGGCATGCTGCCGAGCTAGGCGACCGGCCGGTGCAGTGTCACGCCGGAGCGAGCGCGGGGAGGCCGAGTCGTTCGCGCGCCTGCGCGTACTCGCGCTTCAGCCGCGCAACGTAATCGGCCACGGAGCTTACCTGCGTGACCGCACCGATGCCCTGGCCGGAGCCCCAGATGTCCTTCCAGGCCTTCTTGCTGCCTTCGCCGCCGCCGAAGCTCATCTTGCTCGGGTCGCTTTCCGGCAGGTTGTCGGGGTCGAGCCCGGACGCGCGGATGCTGGCCTTGAGGTAGTTGCCATGCACGCCGGTGAACAGGTTGGAGTAGACGATGTCGTCCGAGGTGCCCTCCACGATGGCCTGCTTGTACGCATCGCTCGCGCGCGCCTCGTGCGTGGCGATGAAGGCCGAGCCGATGTAGCCGAAGTCCGCGCCCATGGCCTGCGCGGCCAGCACGGCGCCACCGGTGGCGATGGCGCCGGACAGCGCGATCGGGCCGTCGAACCACTGGCGGATTTCCTGCACCAGCGCGAACGGGCTCTTCACCCCCGCGTGGCCGCCGGCCCCGGCCGCGACGGCGATCAGCCCGTCGGCGCCCTTCTCGATCGCCTTGCGGGCGAACATGTTGTTGATGATGTCGTGCAGCACGACACCGCCGTACGAATGGATCGCTTCGTTCACGTCGGTGCGCGCACCGAGCGACGTGATGATGATCGGAACCTTGCGCCGCACCACAGCCTCCATGTCGTGCTCGAGCCGGTCATTGCTCTTGTGCACGATCTGGTTGATCGCATAAGGCGCCGCCTGCCGGTCGGGGTTGGCGCGGTTGTACGCCGCCAGCGTCTCCTCGATCTCGTGCAGCCACTCGTCCAGCTGGGAGGCGGGGCGGGCGTTGAGCGCGGGCATGGAGCCCACCACGCCGGCCTTGCATTGCTCGATCACCAGCTTCGGCGTGCTCACGATGAACATCGGCGATGCGATCACCGGCAGCGGCAGGTTGCGAAGGACGGGAGGCAGGTTCGACATCGGTTTCCTCAGAAGGCTTCGAGCGGCAGCGCGGTGACGCTGTCGGCGCCTTCCACGATGGAGTCACGCATGCCTGGCGCCTTGGCCAGGATGTGGTCGGCGTAGAAGCGCGCGGTGGCGATCTTCGCGCGCATGAACTCCGCGTCCTGTCCCTTTTGCAACAGGTCCTCGGCCACCAGCAGCGAGCGCGCCAGCTGCCAGCCTGACACCAGGTTGCCGGCCAGCATCAGGTAAGGCACCGAGCCGGCGAACACGGCGTTGGGCGAGCCCTTGGATTGCTGCGCGATGAAGGCCACGACATCGAGGAAGGCCTTGCGTGCGGCCGTGAGTCGCTTGGCGACCGCGCGTGCGGCCACGCTGTCCCGCTTGACGAGTTCGCCCTCGGTCTTCTCGATCTGCGCCGCGATCGCCTGCGCCGTCTGGCCGCCGTCACGGGCCGTCTTGCGCCCGACCAGGTCGTTGGCCTGGATCGCGGTCGTGCCTTCGTAGATGGTCAGGATCTTGGCGTCGCGGTAGTACTGCGCCGCGCCGGTCTCCTCGATGAAGCCCATGCCGCCGTGCACCTGCACGCCCAGCGACGTGACTTCGAGGCTCATCTCCGTGCTGTAGCCCTTGACCAGCGGCACCAGGAATTCGTAGAAGGCCTGGTTCTGCTTGCGCGTCGCCGCGTCCGGGTGGTGATGCGATGCGTCGTAGGCCGCGGCGGCGACACTCGCCATCGCGCGGCAGCCCTCGGTGTACGCGCGCATCGTCATCAGCATGCGGCGCACGTCCGGGTGGTGGATGATCGAAGCCGGGCCGGCGACGGAGCCGTCGACGGGACGCGATTGCACGCGGTCGCGTGCATACGCCACGGCCTTCTGGTACGCGCGCTCGGCCACCGCAATGCCCTGGACGCCCACCGCATAGCGGGCGGCGTTCATCATGATGAACATGTATTCGAGGCCGCGGTTTTCCTCGCCCACGATGAACCCGGTCGCCCCGCCCTTGTCGCCGTATTGCAGGACGGCCGTCGGCGACGCCTTGATGCCCAGCTTGTGCTCGATGCTCACGCAGTGCACGTCGTTGCGCGCTCCCAGCGAGCCGTCCGCGTTCACCAGGAACTTGGGCACCACGAACAGGCTGATGCCCTTGACGCCTTCCGGCGCGCCGGGAATGCGCGCGAGCACCAGGTGGACGATGTTGTCCGCCATGTCGTGCTCGCCGTAGGTGATGAAGATCTTGGTGCCGAACACCTTGTAGGTGCCATCGGGCTGCGGCTCGTCGATCGCGCCGTCCGTGAGCAGCGGGCACAGAGCGAAGCTCAAGTTGGCCGAGTTCAGCATCTCGCCGCACGCGGCTCCGATGGTCTTGGGCAACCCCTGGCCGCCGAAGTCCACGGGGTGCTGCAGGCCCTGCCACCCGCCTTCGGCATATTGCTTGTATGCCTGGCTGAAGCCCGGCGTCGTGCGCACTTCGCCGGCGTTCCAGCTGGAAGGGTTGCGGTCGCCTTCGACGTTGAGCGGGGCCACCACGCCCTCGTTGAACCGGGCGCATTCCTCGAGCACGGCCTGGGCCGTCTCGAGTCCGGCTTCCTCGAAGCCCGGCATCTGCGCGATCTGTTCGATGCGAGCCAAATGCTCGATGTCGAACAGCATGTCCTTGACGGGCGCGGTGTAGCTCATGGCCTCACAGCGCCTTGACCAGCTCCGGCACCGCCGTGAACAGGTCCGCTTCCAGGCCGTAGTCGGCCACGCTGAAGATCGGCGCTTCCGGATCCTTGTTGATCGCGACGATCACCTTGGAGTCCTTCATGCCGGCCAGGTGCTGGATGGCGCCGCTGATGCCCAGCGCGATGTACAGCTGCGGCGCGACGATCTTGCCGGTCTGG
>JAQZBU010000130.1 GCA_029237735.1 Ramlibacter sp.
GGGAATGCCATCGGCGTGGGCAGCAGGCCGAAGGTCTTGTAGCCGTCCATGTGCACCTTGTTTTCCATGGTGCGGACTTTCAGGCCGGCGGCGTCGGACGCATGGACGATCGCGCGCTTGTTATTGGTCATATGGCGAAAGCCGTTCTCGGTCCATGCCAGGCCGACCAAGCCACGCGCCTGCATCTTCTTGAGCAAGTCCTGCCCGATGGGGCCGTCCATCACCTTGCGTGCATGGTCGTAATCGCGGAACAGGAAGGGAATGTCGACCACCTTGGTCTCGGGCACGAAGTTGCCCAGCGGGCCCGTGCTGGTGTTCACGACATCCTGCGTTCCCAGTTGCACCGCCTCGATCATCTCGCGCTCTCCGCCGAGCGCGGCGTTGGGAAACTGCTGGCACTTGTAGCGGCCTTGTGTGCCCTTTTCCACTTCGTCGCAGAAGGTGGTCGAGCCCACCCAGTAATGGGAATCCTTGGGCGGCGTGTAGCCGATCTTCAGGACGGTCTGGGCCATGGCGCCGCCCGCGAGGGTCAGCAGGGTGGCGGCCACGCAGGCGCGCAGGGGGGTACGAAGAATCATGTCTGTCTCCTCTGGGGGATGGGTTGTCGGAAAAAAAATGGCGCCCGCATGGGTGCCGGGCAGGCTCAGGTGATGCGCTGGATGCTCTCGGCGATCTCGTCGTGCTCGAACACCTTCTTCCAGTCGTCGCGCATCAGGCGCGGCTTGCCGAAAGTGATGGCCTTGTTGCAGGCGTCCGAAAACGCGCCGGGAATCTCCTGGAAGATCACCGCGCCGAGGATGGTCATGTGGCCCAGCAGAAAGTCTCTTGCGCAGTCGCGCGGAACGCCGCGCGCCACCACCTCGTCCATCGCCTCGCGCATCACGTCCAGCAAGGTCGCGCACACGGTTTCGGAGAGGCCCGGCTCCAGCAGCGCCATCTGCTCGACCGTCACGCGGTACGAGCGAAGGATGGGTGCATAGATGGTGCTGGCGATTTCCTCGCCGAGGTCGAAGTCGGCGGGCGTGCCCTGCATCAGCGCGCTGACGATCGATTGCGGCGCGTGGCCACCGCCGAAGAAATCGGGCTTGCCGTCCTTGTGCACCGCGGCGCTGAAGATCGGCGGATGGCAGGGGTGGGCGACGAAGTAGACCAGGTCGTCGCGCTGCGGCAAGTGGCCAGCGAACGGCGCGGCCGCATCGAGCGTCATCACCATGGTGCCCGCGGCGAGTTGCGGCGCGATGGCGGCCGCCACTTTGCCGATGAGGGTGTCGGGGATCGCGAGGATGACCACATTGGCGTTGTCCAGCGCCTTGGCCTGGTCGACGCATTCCACACCGAGTTCATCATGCAGGCGCTTGCGGCCCACTTCGCTGACTTCCACGTGCCGCACTTCGAAGCGGGAACCCCTGAGGTTCTTCGCGAGCCGTACGCCCATCTTTCCACCGGCGCCCAGCAGCGCGATCACGGTCTTCATCAGCCATCTCCAAGTTAAGTGATGGCGTGATGGTATGATGACCTCATCTCTTGTCGGATCGGGAGAAACCCTTAGATGGCATCTCTGCCGGTAACTCAAAGGGTATGGGTCCGGTCGCCTTCGCGGAACCCGATCGCGTCCCAGAAATCGCCGCGGTGGAAGGCGATCACCTTGAAGAGCTCGCCCATCTCGTGCTCGGCAATCAGCCGCTGCCCCGCCACCCGCTGCGCGAGCGGAGCCTCGGCCAGTAGCGGCACGAGCCCGCAATTCACCAGAAATCGCGCCTGCGTGGCGTAGCCGAGCGTGGGCAGGCCCGCCTCCTGCGCAGCCAGCGCCAGCCCGGTGAAGTTCACATGCGCCGTGATGTCCTTCAGGCCGACATCCTGCAGAGGGTCGGGGTCGGCCAGGTGACCGCGATGGCACATCAGCGTGCCCATGTGGCGCTGCGGGTGGTAGTACTCCGATTCGCCGAATCCGTAATCGATGAAGAAAGCTGCACCTTGGACGAGACGGTCGGCCAGCGTGCGGACGAACGCTTCGGCTTGAGGATGGATCTCCGTGAGGTAGTCGTGCGGGCCTTCGATGTCCACGGGTGGACGCAAATCGGTGCGCTGGTCGCTCCACGCCAGGGCCTTGCCTTCGACAGCGACGCCCCGCTCGTGCCACACGGTTGCCTTGCGCACCAGCAGCTTCACCGGCATGGCATCGAGCACTTCGTTGCCCACGACAACGCCGTGCATCACCTCGGGCAGTTCACTCGCCCACTCGACCTTGTCCGCGAAAGCGGCAAGAGTGTCCCGTTGCCGATCGATCAAGGTGCCCGACAGGTCCACGATCGTGTAGCGGCGCACCCGGTCGCCGAGGGCGTGCAGCAATTGCAGCGCGAGCGCGCCCGAGCCGGCGCCGAACTCCCAGACCTCCTCGGTGCGCGTAGCGGACAAGGCATCGGCCACCTGCGCGGCCAATGCCTGTCCGAAGAGCGGCGTCATTTCCGGCGCGGTGACGAAATCGCTGCCGGATGAGGGCATCTGCCCGAATTTGCGCGAGGTGTTGGCGTAATACCCCAGCCCCGGCGCGTACAGGGCCTGGGCCATGAAGCGGTCGAAGGGCAGCCACCCGCCGGCGCGGTGAATCGACGCTTCCAGCAGGGCCTGCAGGGCCCTCGTTAAACTCGTTGTTTCTGTCGTCACTTGAGGATTGTCCCCGAATGAGCGATTCGCCCCGGCCGCGCACCGTTCTCGTCACCGGCTCCGCCAAGCGGCTGGGCCGCGAGGTTGCGCTGGCGCTGGCCGCCGCGGGCTGGCAGGTGGCCGTGCATTACCGCGGTTCGTCGGCGGATGCGCAGCAGACGGTGGAGGATTGCCGCAAGCTGGCGGCCGACGGCGCGCTCATCGAGGGTTTCCAGGCCGATCTCGGCGACGAAGCGCAAGCACGCGCCCTGCTGCCGCGCGTGATCGAGCGCTTCGGCGCCGTGGACGCCCTCGTCAACAACGCGTCCCAGTTCGAGCACGACAGCATCAAGAGCTTCAGCTACGAATGCCTCATGGCGCACGCGCGGACGAACACCGGCGCGCCGATCCTGCTTGCGCAGGCGCTGCACGAGCACGTTTGCGCGCGCGCGGAAGGCGAGCCGGTGCGCGATGCGGTGGTTGTGAACCTGCTCGACCAGAAGCTGTGGAACCAAAACCCGGACTTCCTGAGCTACACGCTGTCAAAGGCCGCGTTGGAAGCGGCCAACACCATGCTCGCCATCGCACTCGCGCCGCAGGTGCGCGTGGTGGGCGTGGCGCCGGGCCTGACCCTCACCAGCCATCTCTTGTCTGAAGAGAAGTTCGACAGCCTGCACCGGCTGTCGCCACTGGGCCGTTCGTCCACGCCGCAAGATGTGGTGTCGGCCGTGAAGTTCGCGCTGGACAACAGCTCCATCACCGGCACGACGCTGCTGGTGGACGGAGGCCAGCACCTGATGAAGTTCGACCGCGATTTCTCGCTGATGTGAGGACTGCATGAGCAAAGCCGGCACCCAGATCCTCACCCTCGAAGGGCTTCGCTTTACAGCGAACCTGGGCATCCTCGATCACGAGAAGACCAGCCCCCAGCCCATCCTGGTCGATGCGCAGCTGAACCTCGGGACCCAGCCGCTCCTGCCCCGCGACGACGACATCGGCCACGTGCTGGACTACCGCAAGGTGCGGCGCATCGTCATCGACGAGTGCACGGCTGAGCACGTGAACCTGCTGGAGACGCTGATCGGCAAACTCGCGCATCGGCTGATGCAACTGCCCGGCGTGCTGGGCGTGCGCGTTCGCATCGTCAAGCTGGAGATCTTCGAGGACTGCGAGGTCTCGATCCGCGTGGAGACGGGCCTTTGGTAAGTCGCTAACGCAGCTCCAACTCGCAGCTCCAACAAATCGCTACAACTTTGCGCGTGAGCGCATGCGATCTCGTGTGATTCAGCCTTGATGCCACCGGGGTGCGGTGGTAGTCTGCCCGACTCACATGTCGTCACGATGCGTTGCGGGCTTGTCGGGGCGCGGTGTTCCTTCCCGCAGTCGAAAGGGCAAGGCGATGAAGACTAGCGTTGCGGCACTGATCCGTTCCTGCTCTCGCGCGGCAGTGGCCGTGCTGGCCCTGCTCGGCCTTGCTGCCGGCGCCGCAGCCAACACCCTGACGCAGAACGTGTCGTGGACCATCGACAGGGCAAACACCACCACCAAGTACCGCATCGTCGCCTACGGCGATTCGATCTATTCCGGCTACAACGGCTCCGTGACCAGCGCGGCCAAGTACGCGGCGCCCACGGTGGACGCGGAATACCTTTCCTCGCTCTGGAACGCCGACATCGAGAGCGTGCGCCGCGCGAAGTCGGGAGCTGTCGCCTCCGACATCTACAACAACAAGATCGTGGCCGAGAAGTCATACATGCAGGACAGCTCGACGCGCGTCGTCACCTTCGAGATGTGTGGCAACGATGGGCTGCAGGCGCGTTCCGATTTCAGGAGCCAGACGGGCACCTGCAACTATTCCGGGGTGCTTTCGGCCGTCAACAGCTGCAAGACCTATGTGGCGGCGGGCATGGACTTCATCAACGCCAATGCCTATCCCGGCACAACGCTGAAGATCGTTTCGAACCTCTATTACCCGGGCTATGACGCCGACAACGTGCAAAGTTCGTGCACCGACCCCACCACAGGCACGACGGTGAACCTGCAAAGCATGTTCCTCGCGAAGCTGGCCGCCATGAACTACTGGATGTGCGCGTACGCGCTGCAAAAGGGCTTCCGTTGCGCGGACAACTTCGCTCAGTACATGGGCGCCGACTACGACAGCAATGGCGATGGACAGATCGACTCCGAAGCGCTGCGCTATGTTGCCAACGAGACCGAGTCCAGTTATGTGGACCGCATCACCACCTTGCTGCGCTCCACGATACGGGATTCCAACGCGCATTTCGTTTCCGCCAGCAGCAGCTACGACTACATCCAGTCGGACGACACGCACCCGACCTACACCGGAGGTACGGTCACCTCCGGCATCTTCGGCAGCACCACCGGCACAGGAGCGGCGCGCTACACGTCCTTCACCGATGGCAAGAGCCCGATCTGGAACCAGTACGGCCACGAGCGGATGGGTTGGGCGCTCTCAACGTCGGCCTCCCCGCTCCCCGCGCCTCCGAAGAAAGGCAGGGGCGGCGGGAAGTCGCAGGCCCAATGAGCGATGAACAAACGGCGCCGAGCTGACGTGCCACCGGCTCACGCCGCCGGCGACGGCGCAGCTTTGAGGCCGTCGCTCGGCTTGCTCGCTGTGGCGGTGGGCATCGTGCTGGGCGCTGTATTCTGGTGGTGGGCCTCGCCCACGGCCGCTGATGAAGCAGCGCCCGCGATCGTCGCCGCGCCGCCCGTCACAGTGCCCGTTGCGGCGAGCGCTGCAGCGGTGCCGGTCGCGGTTGCGGTCGCGGGCCATACCTCCGCGCCGGCGGCACGTACGGCAACGCCGCCCACAGCGACGCCGCGCATCCCGCGCACGCGCGATCCGGACGGCGACCAGACGCCCGATCTTTCCGATTACATCAACGAGGGCGAGCGCCCGACGATGAACGAGGTGATCGAACGGCTCCACCAAGCCGGTGTGCGTACTGGGCTCGGTGCGTTTTCGCCGCCCGGCACGCGGCCGCCTTTGGTGGGGCTTGCGGTGCCCGAGGACTTTACGCTTCCGGATGGGTACGTGCGCCATCACCAGGCGACCGATGACGGCCAGCGCATCGAGCCTGTCCTGATGTTCGCGCCGGACCGCCAGTTCGTAGACGCCGCTGGCCAGCCGATAGCGATCCCGAAAAACCGCGTCGTGCCGCCGGAACTTGCCCCTCCCGGTATGCCGGTGCGCCGCATCAAGATCCCTGCCCCGGCCGACGCGGCCGCACCGGGGCGTTGAAGATCGCCACTCGCCCAGGCTGGCTTTCGGGCGGGTGGACCGGCATTCTCGCGAGTGCGCTGCTGTGCCACCTGTACTCACGTGGCGGCGCCGGCTGGCTGTTCGGGTTCGTGGCCCTGGTGCCATGGTTGCGCACGCTCGATGTGCAGCGGTCGATCTCGCACGCCTTGCTTTCTGGCTGGGCGATGTCGATCGCCTACACGGCGGCGGCGTTCACGTGGTTTGGCAGCGCGATTGGCAACTACACGCAGCTCGGTACGGCAGCGGGAATGTCGATGCTCCTGGTTCTGGCGCCGCTGTTCCAACCACAACTGCTGATGTTCGCGCTGGTGCGCCATATCGTTGGCCGCCGGCACGGCGTCGTGCTGCGCGCGCTTGCGGGCGCAGCGGCATGGGTCGCCACAGAATGGCTGGTGCCGCGCCTGCTCGGCGACACCTTCGGCTACGGCCTTTATCCGTCTCGCCTCCTTCGGCAGGCGGCCGAGGTCGGCGGTGTGGCCGGGCTTACCTTCGTCCTGCTGCTGGCCAATGAAGCGTTGGCGGTTGCCGCGCAACGCTGGAAGCAGGGCGTCCGCGCCCTCTCCGTGCCGCTGGCGATCGCCGCGCTGCTGCCACTGCTGCTCGCAGGCTATGGCCTCGCGGCGCTGTCGGCGCAGTCGGCGCAGCCGGTTGCAAGTGAGCGGCTGCGAATCGGGTTGGTGCAGTCCAACATCGTGGACTACGAGCGCCTCCGCCGGGAAAAGGGCGCCGGCGCGGTGGTGCGCGAGGTGCTCGACACCCACTACGCCATGTCTTACGACGCGGTCGAACGTCAGCATGCGGACGCTGTGATGTGGTCTGAAACCGTGTACCCCACCACGTTCGGGCACCCGAAGAGCGAAGCCGGCGCCGAACTCGATCGCGAGATCCTTCAGATCGTCAACGCGGCCGGCGTGCCCTTCGTCTTCGGCACTTACGACCGCGACGCTGCCGGCGAATACAACGCAGCCGCCTTCGTGGAGCCCGGCACGGGCCTGCTCGGCTTCTACCGCAAGGCACGGCCTTTTCCGCTCAGCGAATACGTGCCGGCATGGCTCGACGGCGCCATGTTGCGGCGCTGGCTGCCCTGGGCCGGCACGTGGCGGCCGGGCACGGGTGCGCGCGTGTTTCCGCTGCGCCTGAAGGACGGCCGGGAAGTCCCCGTGCTGCCGATGATCTGCCTCGATGACGTAGATGCGGGGCTGGGCATCGACGGCGCACGGCTCGGCGCGCAGGCCATCCTCACCCTATCGAACGACTCCTGGTTTCCTCCGCACGGAGCGCGCTTGCACCTGGCGGCCGCGGCGTTCCGCAGCATCGAAACGCGCCTGCCCCAATTCCGTGTGACCACCAACGGCTACAGCGCCGTGATCGACGCCACGGGCACCGTGATCGCGGATACGAACATGGGCGAACGCACACTGGTGATCGGGGAAGTGCCGGTACGGCAGGCGCCGCGCACGCTGATGGTGGCCTGGGGCGATTGGGTCGGCCGCGCCGCGATGACGTTCCTCATGCTGCTCGCAGTGGCAGCGGTCTTGCGCCGATGGTGGCCCGCGCAAGCTGGACCACTTCCAGCCGCAGGGGCGACCCTGCTGCCTCCTCACGTGGTCGTGCTGCCTGTCGAAGCCCGCTTCGCAACAGGTCTGCTGCGAACCTTCGCGCGCGCCAGCCTGCTGGGGATGGTCGCCGCCGTCGCGTTCGGCGAAGCGCTTTTGCTGCCCAACACGCTCGCCCACATCCGGATCTTCGTCGCGCTCTTCCTTGCACCAGAGGTCGCGGCGTGGTTCGTCTTGCGCGCCTTCCGCGCACGGATTGCCATCGAACATGGATCGTTGGTGTTGACGCGCGGACGGCAGCGCCTCGAACTCACGGTGGAGCACATCGCCGCCGTCGAGCCCTGGCGCGCACCGATCCCGGCTCCCGGCGCCTGGCTGCGGCTGCGCTCGGGCGAGCGTTGGCCCTATGGCATCGCGCTGGCCGATCACCATGCCCTGGCGCGCGCATTGCACGCCGCCGGTGCGGCCGCACTGCATGAGGCGCCGCCGTCGCGGGCTTCGCTGTATGCCACGGCACGCGCGGCAATCCGGCGCGGACGCCTGGACGAGCCCTTGGCCAAGTTCGTGCTGCTGCCGCTCGCGCTCGCCATTCCCGCCTTCCGGCTGCACCAGCACATTGCCTATGGCAGCGGCCTGGGCGAGCTCTACACCTTTGGCCTGCTGGCCTATCTCAAGGCTTTCGCGCTCTGGTGGGCGGCGTGGGCTATCGGCGTCGCGCTGTGCGCCGCCGTGTTGCGGACCATCATCGAGGCCGGCACGATAGGCACCGTCCTGCTGCGCCCCGCTGCGTCCATCGAGTTGCGGCGCTGGCTCGAACGTTTCGGCTTGGCCGCGCTCTACCTGGGAGTTCCCGTTTGGCTGTTGATTCGATTGGTGGCGCCATGAATCGCCAGGGCCTGCAATAGCCTGCTGCGACCCTCAGGCGAAGTCTGCCTGCTTGAACCTGGCAATCTGCTGAACATGTTCCAGTTGCCGCGTGCAGGTGCCGCGGATGAGCTTCTGGAACCGTTTCGCCACCGGAGCAGGAACGCCCTGCTCGTTCATGTCCGCGGCCAGGCCGTCCATGACGGCGAGCACCTTCGTGGCCAGGCCGTCGAGCTCCCTCGCCACCAGCCTGAAGGGCAGCTTGCACAAGTAAGCAAAGTGCGCCCACTCGAAGGGGGACAGCTCGTTCTCGGTGAACGCGTCGCCAATGGCCATCGCATAGGTGTCCGGAAAGCCGGCATCGAGCGCACTCATGCAGACCATGTCGTAAGCGGGCGCAAGGCGAAGCCCATTGCCGTCGCAATAGAACGAGACGTTCTTGCCGTGCGCATCGGTGTTGCCGATGAGCACCTGGAAGATCGCCCACTGCAGGAGCTTGCGCTTGTCGACGGCAGGAACGGGGCTTTGCTCCAGCACCCCGAAGAGCCTGGGCAGGCTCACGCCTTCCCTCAAATGCGCGACATCCCTGGCGTCGCCATAAGCCCGCTCGTATTTCATGGGCACCGCGAGGCCCAAGGCCTGGCATCCGTCGACGATGTGCACGCGCGTGACTTCGTCCTCATGCTCGATGCGATCGAACCGGCGCACCAGCAGCACGGGCTCGGGAACGTGAACGAGCCGGGTGTCGGCCGCTTCCAGCCCGATACGCCGAGCCAGTTGCATGCACATGTGCTCGTTGGCCGGCAGGCTTGCGAGCTGCTTTCGCATGGGTGCCGGCTTCACGATCACCGTCGAGGCCAGTTTGCTGCCTTCGACCAGATACCACTTGCCTTCGCGCTCATAGACGGCGATCTTGTCCTGGTAGCCCGCGATGGACAGGCGCACCTTGCCGTCCCATACGGAGAACGGCCGGTTCTCGCGGTCACGAATCCGTTGCGAGAGCTGCCGGGGCGTGATCCGGCGCAGCGAGTCGGGCGCGTGCGTCGTCACGCCAGGGGCGACCGCGCCATCCGACAGCGTGACCCGCAATGCTCCGGCGGTTTCCTTGCCTATCGCGATCAAGAGGCCGACTAGATTGGATCGCGTCGTGCCGGCGGCCTGTGCCGCGTGGTCAAGCGCTTCACCTTCCGGCAGCAGGTTCTCGAAGAACTGCCTTACCTGCGCACTGTGCTGCTCCGCCGTGCCCGCGGAGGAACGTCGCAGCGGCAACTGAGGGCTGAGGGGAAAGGCGCTGCGGGATTCAAGCCACGAGGCGGCGTAGTCGAAACTGAAGCGATTGGCTTGAGGGTCGTGGCCCAGCAAGCCCACCAGCTCGTTGCCGGCCCACACGTTCAATGTGGCCATGAATCAGGCTGCGCTGGTTTCAACGTCGCAAGCGCGCGGCGCACTGCCTCGCGCTGCCCGCCGGGAACGGCTACAAGGGTGACACCGAACTCGCGAGCGGCACGTAACGCGGTTTCCAGGCTGACACTGTTCTTGGCCGTCTCGAGGTTTGCCAACGTCTGCCTCGCCACACCGAGTGACAGCGCAGCGTCTGCCAGCGTCATATTCGCCGCGCAGCGCGCCGCACGAATCGCCGCGCCGAAAGCCTTGCTGTCGAGGACCAACGATTCGTCGGGCGGGGGAATTTTCTTGACGCGCCTCATAAAGCCTAATTTTTTAGGATTTTAGGCCAAAACCTCCAGCGCGTGTCCATTAAGCCTAGAAAGCTAGGATTAATGCATTTTTTCGATTCAAATTTTAAATAAAGTCTAGAAATCTAGGCTATTCCCCAAGCAGGCGCCGCGCCTCGACGGCGATAGCTTCGGCCGTGATGCCGAAGTGCTCGTAGAGCTCCGCGGCCACGCCGGATGCGCCGAAGCCGGTCATTCCGATGAAGCCACCGCTATCGCCAAGCCAACGGTCCCAGCCGAAACGCAATGCGGCTTCGCAGCCTACGCGCACCGTGCCGGGGCCGAGCACACTCGCGCGATAAGCGTCGTCCTGCGCTTCGAAGAGCTCCCAGCTCGGCATCGACACCACCGCCGTCGGCGTGCCTTGCGCCTGCAGCGCGTCACGCGCGGCGAGCGCGAGTGCAACCTCCGAGCCCGTCGCCAGCAGCGTGACCTCGCGCATGCCGCCCTCGCCTTCCGCCAACACGTACGCGCCGCGCCGCGACAGGTTGGCGCTGGTGTGCACGCGCCGAACGTGGGGCAGCGCCTGGCGCGCGAAGACGAGCGTTACCGGGCCGTCAGGCCGCTCCAGCGCGACTTCCCAGCACTCGGCCGCCTCGACGGCATCGGCAGGTCGCATCACCATCATGTTGGGCATGGCTCGCAGCGCGGCCAGTATCTCGACAGGCTGGTGCGTCGGGCCGTTGCGCCCGATGCCGATCGAGTCGTGGCTGAACACGAACTTCACCGGCAG
>JAQZBU010000131.1 GCA_029237735.1 Ramlibacter sp.
CCCTGCCGGTCCGCCGCCTCGACGGCGACGTCCACCGGGTACACTGCGGCGCCGTCCGCCTTCGGGGCGCCCCACTCCACCTCGATGACCCGCTCGGCGTTACGCGCGGCCAGTTCGCGGAAGTTGCTGCAATCGCGCCGGTGCACGCTCACGCCCTTGCCCCGCGTGACGAACCCCGCGATCGCGTCGGGGGGTGCGGGCTTGCAGCACTTGGCCAGCTGGGTCATCAGTGAATCGATGCCCACCACGAGAACGCCGCCCTTGGGCGTGCGCTCGGCGTGGCGCGGCTTCTTCAGCAAAAATTCGTCCGGCGCCAGCGGCGCTTCCGGAGGGCGCAACAAGGTTTCAATGTGGCGCAGGGAGTATTCGTCCTTGCCCACCACCGCGAACAGGTCGTCGGCCGACTTGAAGCCCAGCTGCGAGGCAAGGTCTTCGAGCTTTATCGCCGTCTTGCCCTCGCGTTGCAGGAGCTTTTCCACCGCCTCGCGGCCACGCGCAACAGTTTCGTGCTTGATCTGCTCGTTGAACCACGCGCGCACCTTGGCCTTGGCACGGTGACTGGCCAGGAACCCGAGGTCGGCGTTGAGCCAGTCACGAGAAGGCCCGCCCTCTTTCGCGGCCGTGATCTCCACGGTCTGACCGTTTTGCAGCGGTGTGTTGAGCGGGACCATCGCGCCGTCCACCTTGGCGCCTCGGCAGCGGTGGCCGAGGTTAGTGTGCAATGTGTAGGCGAAGTCCACCGGCGTCGCGCCCTGCGGCAATTCGACAATGGCCGCATCGGGCGTCAGCACATAAATGCGGTCCTCGAACAAGCCTTGGCCCGAGCCGGCAAGATCGCGCTCCCAGGCCAGCAGCTGCCGTAGCACGGCGATCTTCGCGTCGTATTCGCCGCTGGCCGTCACGCCCGAGTAGCCTTTGGTGCCGGCTTCCTTGTAGGCCCAGTGCGCAGCCACGCCGTGCTCCGCGTGGTCATGCATCTTCTGCGTACGGATCTGGATCTCGATCGGCCGACCGGCCGCATCGCGCACGATGGTGTGCAGCGACTGGTAGCCGTTGGGCTTGGGCTTGGCGATGTAGTCGTCGAACTCCTCGACGATGGGCGCAAACTTCTCGTGCACCCACGACAGCGCCGCATAGCAGTCGTTGACTTCCGGCACGATCACGCGCAGCGCGCGGATGTCGAACACCTGGTCGAAATCCAGCGACTTGCCGCGCATCTTCTTGACAATGCTGAAGATGTGCTTGGGCCGCCCGTGCACGCTGGCGCGGATGCCCTGTGCCCGCAGTTCCGCTTCGAGCCGCGACCGCAGTTGCTCGACGTACTCCTCGCGCTCGACGCGCTTCTGGTCCAGCAACCCCGCGACCCGCTTGTACGTTTCGGGCTCGAGGAAACGGAAGGCGAGATCTTCCATCTCCCACTTCAGCTGCCAGATGCCCAGGCGGTTGGCGAGCGGCGCGAAGACGTTCAGCGCCTCGCGCGCCACGCTGGGCGGCGCCACCGTTTTGCACGCGGCGTGCCATCGCAGCGTCTGCAGCCGCGAGGCCAGGCGCAACAGCACCACCCGAAGGTCGCGCGAGAACGCCAGCAGCATCTTGCGGACGTTCTCGGTTTGCAGCTTCCGGTCGTCGACGAGCTGCCCGGCCTCTTCCGCCTCTCGAGTCTGCTGCTGGATCTTCACCAGCTTGGTGGTCTCCATTGCCAGCGCGGCGTAGTTGTCGCCAAAGGCTTTGGCGATGACTTCCTGCGGCTTGTTCAGGTGGTTGCAGGCATACACCAGGTAGCTGGCAGCCTGCATCGCCTCGGAGCCACCCATGGCTTTCAGGATGGCCGCAACAGCGTCCGCGTGGGCCAGCGTGTTCTCGCCCGTGTCCAGCGTCTCGCCTGCGATGAAGGGCTCGGCGAATGCGCGGGCGCGGGCCAGCGCGTTCACCTGGTGCGGCATCGCCTGCTCGGTAGCGGCGATCAGTTCGGGGACCGGTGCGGAATCAGCTTGTTCCGCTGTCAGGCTTTTCATGGGCGCTATCGGATCTCAGCAGGAACGAGGCGACGGCCTCGACCTGGTTGTCTGGGACGAAGGTGGGAGCATGGCCCACGCCTTCGAATTCGACCAGGCGCGCGTGCGGGCCGCGCTGGGTCATGGCTTGGGCCGTTTCGTGCGAGAGCAAATCGGAGTTCGCGCCGCGCGTTAACAGCGTCTCAGCGCGTATGTTGTCGTACAGCTGCCAGAGCGCCGCCTGCCCCTGCGCGGCGGACTCCTGCGTCACGGTGCGAAACGGCACGCTGATGGCAGGGTCGTAGTGCAGCGTGAACGCGCCATCGTGCAATGACTTCAGCATCGGTTTCGAGAGCGCAAGCCACTGCTCGGGTGTGTGTGGGCCGAAGCTGGTAGAGATGGCCCACATGGCGTCCGCCGCCTGCTGGAGGCTCTCGAAGTGGCCTGTGTTGCCCAGGTAGGTACCGATGCGTTGCAGCGCCTGCCACTCGATGGCGGGGCCGACATCGTTGAGCACGAGCCGGCGCACCGGCACCGGCAACGGCAGTTTGGGGGTGCCGCACACCGCCATGCCGATGAGCCCCCCCATGCTGGTGCCCACCCAGTCCAGCGTGGAGACCGGCGCTTGCGCGTGCAACTGCGCCAGTAACTGCAACATGTCGGCGGCATAGCCCGGCACCTGATAGCCCGTCGGGTCGACGAGCCAGTCGCTGTGCCCACGGCCAACGACATCGGGGCACACGATGCGCAGCGGTTGCGCCGCACGGCTCAACAGGCCTTGCGCCAGCACGTCGAAATCGCGACCCTGGCGGGACAGCCCATGCACACAGACGACGACATGCCCGGCTTGCGCGTCGCCCCATTGCCAGTACGCCATGCGATGCCCGCCCGCGGCGTCGGCGCACGGTACGTAGTTCAGCGTAGGGTCTGGCATGGCTTGGAAAAACCCGGATACTTTCGGGTTTGTTCGTTGGTTTGACTGCATCCTAAATCAATCCGGAGACCCCTCATGCTCAAAGGCAAGACTGCCCTCGTCACAGGTTCCACCAGCGGCATCGGCCTGGGTATCGCCAAGGCCCTCGCGCGGCAGGGCGCGAACATCGTGCTCAACGGATTCGGCGGCGTCGAAGGCCCGAAAGCCGAAGTTGCCGCACTCGGTGCCAAAGTGGCCTATCACGGCGCCGACATGAGCAAGCCCGCCGAAATCGAGGAAATGATGAAGTTCGCGGCGGCGCAGTTCGGCCGCGTCGACATTCTCGTGAACAACGCCGGAATCCAGCACGTCGCGCCGGTCGAAGATTTCCCGCCCGAGAAGTGGGACGCGATCATCGCGATCAACCTTTCAAGCGCTTTTCATGCGTCGCGCCTCGCGCTGCCGGCGATGAAGGCCGCGAACTGGGGCCGCATCATCAACCTGGCCTCCGTACACGGCCTCGTGGCCTCGGCGCAGAAATCCGCCTACGTCGCTGCCAAGCACGGCCTGGTGGGATTGACAAAGGTGACGGCTCTGGAAAACGCAACCACGGGCGTTACCTGCAACGCGATCTGCCCAGGCTGGGTGCTGACGCCGCTCGTGCAAAAGCAGGTGGACGCGAAGGCAGCCGCCAACGGCTGGACCAACGAAGAGGCGACAAAGCAGTTGCTCGGCGAGAAGGAGCCTTCACTGCAGTTCACGACACCCGAGGAACTTGGCGAACTCGCCGTGTTCTTTTGCTCCGATGCCGCAAAGAACGTGCGCGGCGTGGCGTGGAACATGGACGGCGGCTGGGCGGCTCAGTAACTTGTCATTGCGGGCCCGACCCGCAATCCATCTTTGCACGCCCGCACCTCGCCCCGTCACTTCAGCTGCACCGTCCCCGACACGGTCACCATCACCGTGCTCTTGCCCGCCTCGACCTGCAGCGCCGAATCCGCCGACGCCGCTTTGGCTTCCATCGCCATGCGCACCGGCCGCGGAAAGCCCTGGTCGTTCGCATTCACCGAGACCTCGCGCAAGCTGTAGCCCGTAAAGCCGAAACCCTTGGCCAACTCGGCGGCCTTCAACTTGAAGCGTTCGATCGCGATCGTCTGTGCCTCGGTTTCGACCTTGGCCCGCTGCTCCCGGCTCAGGCCGAAGCTCACACCGCCCAGCGTCATGGTCTGAATCCTCGCGGCCGTCTGGGTGATGCGCCCGAAGTCCCGGCCCTCCAGCACCAGCTCGGCCGTGCCGTTCCAGCCGCTGATCCTGCCGCCCTGCGTGTAGCGGGGGTGAAGGCTGAAGTTGCCGGTTCTCACATCCAGTTGCCCGGGCAACGCGGCCTTGCGCGCTTCTGTAAGAGCGGCGTCGAGCGCGGCCTTCAGCTGGCCCTGAACCGCATTTGCGTCGGTTCCCTCCCGCGTCGTGGTGAGGCTCAGGCTCAGCAGGTCCTGCTGCACTTCCACACTGCCGCTGGCAGACAGTTGCAGCACATTCTGGGGCGGCGGGTAAGGCTGGCCCTGGCCCGCCACGGCCAAAACAGAGAATGCGAGTGCCGCAGCCGCCACACGCCCGATGAAAAGAAAGAATTGGGGCATAGACCGCATTAAAACCCGTGCGCTGCCGAGCCTGCACGGAGGGTGCCAACTGCGTGCCGCGCAGGGCAACATTTGTAACACTGTGTCAAGGGTTGGGGAAAACCCCGCACGCACGGACTTAAGCCCCTCAAAATGGCTCTGTTACAAATCCATTTTGGAGCGACATGACACAAGCTGCAGCCCGAACCGACAAGATCCTCGTGGTCGATGATGACGCGCGCATCCGCGACCTGCTGCGCCGCTATCTGACCCAGGAGGGCTTTGAGGTCATCCTGGCCGAGGACGGCAAGGCGCTCAACCGTCTGATGCTGCGCGAGACGGCCGACCTGATCGTGCTCGACCTGATGATGCCCGGCGAGGACGGACTGTCCATTTGCCGCCGCCTGCGGGCCGCCAACGACCGCACTCCGATCATCATGCTCACCGCCAAGGGCGAAGACGTGGATCGGATCGTCGGCCTGGAGGTCGGCGCCGACGATTACCTCGGCAAGCCCTTCAACCCCCGCGAACTGCTGGCGCGCGTGCACGCCGTCCTGCGCCGCCGTCCCGCGCAGGAAGCCCCGGGAGCTCCCTCCAGCGACAACGAAGTCGTGAATTTCGGTCCCTTCGCGTTCGATCTCGGTGCGCGCACCCTGCGCAAGAATGGCGAGGAACTGCCGTTGACCACCGGCGAATTCGCCATGCTGAAGGCGCTCGTGCGCCACCCGCGCCAGCCGCTCTCTCGCGAAAAACTGGCCCAGCTGGCCCGCGGCCGCGAGTTCGAACCCTTCGACCGCAGCCTGGACGTCCAGGTGTCGCGCCTGCGCAAGCTCGTCGAGGTAGACCCGGCCGCGCCCCGCTACATCCAGACGGTGTGGGGCGTAGGCTACGTGTTCGTGCCGGACGGCGCGGGTTGATTGCGTCCCCCTGTTGTTCAACAATAATCGGGGGGATCGCCACTTCAACAGGGGACCATCGTGATTCGGGGCGTCACCACAGGCATCGACGTGACTGGCCCGGCACCGCTTGAAACGGCGCCGGCGCCGCTCGACATGCGGCCGCGCGTGGGCCTGTCCCTGTTCTGGCGTACCTTCTTCCTGCTTTCGCTGCTGTTGATCGGCAGCATCGTGGCGTGGCTGCAAACCTTTCGGGCGCTGGAGTTCGAGCCCCGGGCCGTGCAGACGGCCCAGCAGATCGCGTCGCTGGTGAACCTCAGCCGCGCGGCGCTCGTGCACTCCGATTCGATCGCCCGCGTTTCGCTGGTGAAAACGTTGGCCGACCAGGAAGGCGTGCGAATCGTGCCGCGCGAGCCCACCGACAAGTTCGCCTCTTTCAGTGCCAGTGAGCTGGATACGCGGATCATGGATGAGCTGGTCAGCCGCCTCGGCCCCGGCACGCTGATGGCCGCCAGCGTCAATGGCGAAGAAGGTTTGTGGATCGGCTTCAAGATCGAGAACGACCACTACTGGATGCTGCTGGATCGCGCGCGCTTTACGCGGGTCGGCGGCAAAACGTGGCTGATCTGGCTCATCACCGCCGCCGGGCTCTCGCTGGCCGGCGCGGCCCTGATCGCACGGCTGATCAATCGCCCGCTCAAGCAGTTGTCGTTCGCGGCCAGCCGTGTGCGCGATGGCGATTTCGACGCGAGCCGCCTCGATGAGAAAGCCGTGACCAGCGAGATCCGCGAAGTGAACATCGGGTTCAACCGAATGGCCCAGCAGCTGGCCAAGATCGAGCAGGACCGCGCCGTCATGCTGGCCGGCATCTCGCATGACCTGCGCACTCCGCTTGCGCGCCTGCGGCTGGAAACCGAGATGAGTGTGGCCGACCCGGATGCGCGCGACCACATGGCGGCAGACATTGACCAGCTCGACGCGATCATCGACAAATTCCTCGATTACGCGCGCCCCGATCACGCGGAGCTGAAGCCGGTGCTGCTCAACGACGTCATCGAGGCCTGCCTCTACGCAGTGCAGGACCAGGGCGACATGCGCATCACCCTCGATGTCGCCAAGGGCCTCCTGGTGCTCGCGGACGAGGTCGAGCTCGCACGTGTCATCTCGAACCTCCTCGAGAACGCTCGTCGCTACGGCAAGACACCGGAGACCGGCATCGCTATCGTGGACATCGCGGCCAAGTCACGCGGCGAGTGGGTTCTGCTGAAGGTGCGCGACCACGGCATGGGCGTCGCGCCCGAGGCCTTGCCTAACCTCATCAAACCCTTCTTCCGCGGCGATGCGGCGCGCACGGCTGCCACCGGCGCGGGCCTGGGTCTTGCCATCGTGGACAAGACGGTTCAGCGTATGGGCGGCATCTTCGCGCTGTCCAATACAACTTCCGGCGGCCTTGCCGCGCACATCAAGTTGCAGAAGCCGAGGGCCGATGGGCCTGCTGCGCAGCCTGAGAATGAGCCCCGAAGGGAAGCGGCATTCCAGCAGGCCTGAGGGGCGTCAGGAGCGGTCCGGCGAAACCGGGACTGCCTACGCGGAGATAACCAGAGCGATCGCTCGCGCCTCGATCGCGAGCCCTTCACCCACAGGCCCGAGCTTTTCGGCCGTCTTAGCTTTCACGTTGACCTGGCCCGACACGAGGTCGAGCGCCTGCGCGATGCGCTCGCGCATGGCGTCGATGTGAGGGGCCAGCTTCGGCGCCTGCGCGATCACGGTGCTGTCCACGTTGGAGATCCTGAAGCCCTGCTCGCGAACCCGACGCGCGGCCTCGGTGAGCAGGACCATGGAATCCGCACCCCTGAATCGCTCGTCCGTGTCCGGGAAATGCCGCCCGATGTCGCCCAACCCGGCAGCGCCGAGAAGCGCGTCGGTGATCGCATGGAGCAACACATCGGCATCCGAGTGTCCCAGCAGGCCTCGGTCGAACGGAAGTTCCACCCCGCCGATCATCAGCTTGCGGCCCGGCACCAGGGCGTGGATGTCCCAGCCTTCCCCGATGCGGAAATCGCTGCTCACCTCAAGCGGCCCTTGAGCACGGCCTCGGCCAATGCGAAGTCATCGGGGTAGGTTACCTTGAAATTCTGCGTGGCCCCTGGCACCAGCAGCGGCTTGTAGCCAAGTGCCTCAATCGCCCCCGCCTCGTCGGTGACATGGTTGTTCACGCGCTCCAACGCCTGCATCAGCATGCCGATGCGAAACATCTGCGGCGTCTGGGCGAGCCATTTGTCCTCGCGGTCCAGCGTCTGTGCCACCCGGCCGCCCTCCTCGCGCTTGAGCGTGTCCGATAGCTTGTGGGCGAGCAGGCCGCCAACTTCGTCCGGCGCGCACGCGTCGATCAGCGAGTCGATCAGGGCCGGCGTGATGAGGCATCGCGCCGCATCGTGCACCAGCACCCAGTCCTGCCGCGTAGCGCCGACGCGCGTCAGCTCATACAGGCCGTTGGCCACGCTGGCGGCGCGCGTCGCGCCGCCGCAGGGCACGACGAGGGCCGAGGTGGGGTTGCGTTCAAAGAATCCGTCTCCGGGTGCCACGACAATGATTGTCCTGGCGATGCGCTTGACGGCGGCAAATGCGGCGAGCGTGTGCCAGACCATCGGCTGGCCGGCAATGCGCTCGTACTGTTTAGGACCTGGCGTGCCCGCACGGCTGCCGGTGCCGGCACACGGAACCAGGGCGTAGAAACGGTAAACGGGGTTGCTGTCACTGGTTGCCATAGCGTCATTCTAGAATCGGGGCATCCACCCCGCCCTCTTCAGGAGCGGGGTGTCTTCTATTTTTCATGGATTTACCCAAGCTTAGCCCCGGAAAGAGATTTACGCTGCCCCGCCCGCCGGGGTCGGCCGATGCGCTGCTCCTGGCGAGCGTTGCCGCACGCGCCAAGGCCGAGCGCAAACTCACGGCCATCGTTACGGCCGACGCCACGGATGCGCAGCGCCTCATCGACGAGATCGCGTTCTTCGCACCGGACTTGCGCTGCTGCCTGTTCCCTGATTGGGAAACGCTTCCGTATGACACCTTTTCGCCTCACCAGGACCTGATCAGCGAGCGTTTGGCCACACTCTGGCGCATCTCGCAGGGCGACGCCGACGTGGTGGTCGTCCCCGCCACCACCGCGCTCTACCGCGTAGCGCCGCCCTCGTTCCTCGCCGGATACACCTTCCATTTCCAGGTCAAGCAGAAGCTCGAGGAATCAAAGCTCAAGGCCCAGCTGACACTCGCGGGCTACAGCCACGTGACCCAGGTCGTCAGCCCCGGCGAATATGCCGTGCGCGGCGGCTTGATCGACCTCTTCCCCATGGGCTCCAGCGTGCCGCTGCGCGTGGACCTGTTCGACGACGAGATTGATTCGATCCGCACCTTCGACCCCGACAGCCAGCGCAGCCTCTACCCCGTACCCGAGGTGCGCCTGTTGCCGGGCCGCGAGTTCCCCATGGACGACGACGCGCGGGCGCGCTTTCGGAGCCGCTGGCGCGAGCTGCTGGAGGGCGATCCGACCCGCAGCCGCATCTACAAGGACATCGGCAACGGCGTGGCCACGGCTGGTATCGAGTACTACCTGCCGCTGTTCTTCGACGAAACGGCCACGGTGTTCGACTACATCGGGCGCGAGGCCACCGTCGTTCTGCACGGAGACCTGGAACCCGCCTTCCAGCATTTCTGGCAGGACACGCGCGATCGCTATCGCCTCGTGCGGGGCGACCCGGATCGTCCGGCCCTTCCGCCGGAAACCTTGTTTCTCTCGGCCGAGCAGTTCTATGGGTGCGCGAACGAACATGCGCAGCTCTCGGTCAGGGGCGTTGTCATCCCGGGCTCGACCCGGGATCCATCTTCACCGCAGGCGGGACATGGATTGCGGGTCGAGCCCGCAATGACAGGCGAAGAGACGAGCGCTTACGCCGAGTTCGAAGCGCTGCCCCCCATGGCCGTGGTGCGCGGCGCCGATGAACCGCTCGCGAAGCTCAAGGATTACATCCGGAACACCCAGCACCGCGTGCTGGTGCTCGCGGAAAGCGACGGCCGGCGCGCGAGCCTGCTCGATTTCCTGCATGCCAGCCACCTCTCGCCGCCCGCCTTCGACTCGCTCGAGGAATTCCAGGCCAGCGATGAGAAGCTGGGCATCGCGACCGCGGCGCTTGCCACCGGGTTCAGCTGGCTGGAAGAAGGCCTCGACTTCATCACCGAGACCGAGCTCTTCGCGGCCGGTCCCACGACACGCCGCCGCAAGAAGCAGGAACAGGTCAGCGATGTCGAAGCGCTGATCAAGGACCTCTCCGAGCTCAATATCGGCGACCCTGTCGTGCACACGCAGCACGGCATCGGCCGCTACAAGGGGCTCGTCAACATGGACCTGGGCCAGGGTTCCACCGAGTTCCTGCACCTCGAATACGCCGACAAGGCCCTGCTGTACGTCCCGGTGAGCCAGCTGCACCTGATCAGCCGCTACACGGGCGTATCGGCCGACGAAGCACCGCTGCACAAGCTCGGCTCCGGCCAGTGGGAAAAAGCCCGGCGCAAGGCCGCCGAGCAGGTGCGCGACACGGCCGCGGAACTGCTCAACATCTATGCCCGTCGCGCGGCGCGCGAGGGGCACGCGTTCCGCTACTCGTCGCAGGACTATGAAGCCTTCGCAAACGATTTCGGATTCGAGGAGACGGCCGACCAGAACGCCGCCATCCACGCAGTGATCCAGGACATGATCTCGCCGCGCCCTATGGACAGGCTGGTCTGCGGCGACGTGGGTTTCGGCAAGACCGAAGTCGCTCTGCGAGCGGCTTTCATCGCGATCACCGGCGGGAAACAGGTGGCGTTCCTCGCGCCGACGACGCTTCTGGCCGAGCAGCACTACCAGACGCTCGTGGACCGTTTCTCGAAATGGCCGGTGAGGGTCGCCGAGGTCTCTCGCTTCAGATCCGGAAAGGAAGTGAACGTCACACTCAAGGGCCTGGCGGATGGCAGCGTGGACATCGTCGTGGGCACGCACAAGCTGCTGTCCGAAGCCACGAAGTTCAAGAACCTCGGCCTGCTGATCATCGACGAGGAGCACCGCTTCGGCGTGCGCCACAAGGAAGCGATGAAGGCGATGCGCGCCGAGGTGGACGTGCTCACGCTCACGGCCACGCCCATCCCGCGCACCCTGGGCATGGCGCTGGAGGGTCTGCGCGATTTGTCCGTGATCGCCACCGCACCGCAGCGCCGCCTGGCGATCAAGACCTTCGTTCGCAACGAAGGCAATGGGGTGATCCGCGAAGCCGTGCTGCGCGAATTGAAGCGCGGCGGCCAGATCTACTTCCTGCACAACGAGGTGGAGACCATCCAGAACCGGCGCGAAAGGGCGCGAGCTGGAGCGCGTGATGCGCGACTTCATCGCCCAGCGCTACAACCTCTTGCTGTGCTCCACCATCATCGAAACCGGCATCGACGTGCCGACCGCGAACACCATCGTCATCAGCCGCGCCGACAAGTTCGGGTTGGCGCAACTGCACCAGCTGCGTGGCCGCGTCGGACGCAGCCACCACCAGGCCTACGCCTACCTCATGGTGCCGGACACCGAGAGCCTGACCAAGCAGGCCGCGCAACGGCTCGATGCCATCCAGCAGATGGAAGAACTCGGCTCGGGCTTCTACCTTGCGATGCACGACCTGGAAATCCGCGGCGCGGGTGAAGTGCTGGGTGAGAACCAGAGCGGCAATATGCTGGAGATCGGCTTCCAGCTTTACAACGAGATGCTCGCCGAGGCAGTGCGCTCGCTCAAGGCCGGCCAGGAGCCCGACCTGCTTGCGCCCCTCTCCGTCACGACGGACATCAACCTGCATGCGCCGGCGCTGTTGCCCGACGACTACTGCGGCGACGTCCACCTGCGCCTGTCGTTCTACAAACGGCTGGCGACGGCGAAGAACACCGACCAGATCGACGCGCTGCTCGAAGAGATCGTGGACCGGTTCGGCAAGCTGCCGCCCCAGGCCCAGACCTTGATCGACGTGCACCGGCTGCGCGTGATCGCCAAGCCGTACGGTGTGGTCAAGGTGGATGCCGCGCCCGGCGTCATCAACATCACGTTCAAGCCCCAGCCGCCGATCGACCCGATGCGCATCATCGACCTCGTGCAGAAGAACAAGCACATCAAGCTGGCGGGCAACGAGAAGCTGCGCATCGAACGCTCACTGCCCGACCCGAAGGACCGCGCGCAGATGGTGCGCGACGTGCTGCGCGCGCTGGGGCAGCCCCGGACTCAATCCGGGGTGGCGGAGCCGGCCTGAAACCAATGAGAAAATTCCACACATGACCGCACCGAAAGAAATCTCCCCGGGCCTGGTGATCCAGGGCATCACCCCTCCCCTTTCGCTCAAGGAGTTCCGCCTTATCGCCTTCGACATGGATTCCACGCTGATCAACATCGAGTGCGTGGACGAGATCGCCGACGCGGTCGGCCGCAAGGAGGAGGTGGCGGCCATCACCGAGGCCGCAATGCGCGGCGAGATCGCCGACTACAAGGAAAGCCTGCGCCGGCGCGTCGCGCTGCTCCGCGGCGTCACGGTGGCCGACATGGAGCAGATCTACGTCGAGCGGCTGCGCCTGAACCCCGGCGCCGAAACGCTCGTCAAGACCTGCAAGGCGGCGGGCCTGAAGGTGCTGCTGGTTTCAGGCGGCTTCACCTTCTTCACCGACCGCGTGCGCGACCAGCTCGGCATCGACTTCACTCGGTCGAACATCCTCGAGATCGAATCCGGCCCCAACTGCGGGCAGCTCACGGGCCGCATGGTCGACCAGCCGTGGGGAGACATCTGCGACGGCGCCGAAAAGCGCAAGATGTTCCTGGAGACCTGCGCGCAGCTCGGCATCTCGCCCAAACAGGCCATCGCCATGGGCGACGGCGCGAACGACCTCCCCATGATGGGCGAGGCCGGACTGTCGGTGGCTTACCACGCCAAGCCGAAGGTGCGAGAGCAGGCGATGGTTGCCATCAATGAAGGCGGGCTGGACCGGCTGCTGGAAGTAGTGCGGTAGAGTCCTTGCGCGGCGCTCGCGGCCCCGCAGGCGGGAGGCGGGCGCTCGCGGCGCGGCAGGCGGTACCCGGCAGCGGCTCATACTGTGGCGGTCTTCGCTTCGCTACGACTTCGCGAAGCGGCTCGGCCTGGGGACGGCGCCGCAAAACTCGCTACGCGCCTTCGGCTCTTCGCTCAGACACTTGCGGCGAGCATGTTACGAAGCGCGTCTTCGCGCGCCCGCCCCCAGGCCAAGCCGCTTCGCCGCCACAGAAATCGCCTCTGCCGGATACCGCCCGCCGCGCCGCGAGGAGTGTTGGTATTCCACCGGTGGCGTGCCTACGGTGTTGGCAGCAAATTCGCGTGCGGGTAGGCTGTGACGCGCAATCAGACGAGGCGCCTGCGATGAGTGGTTTTGCGGTCGGCGCGAAGCGCTTCGTCAGCATGCTCATCGCGCCTGTTTGAACGCAGCGGCCTCAGGGCGCGGAGTGAGTTGCGCGATGCGACCGCAAAACCGCTCATCGCAGGTTCAGTCGGCCCATAGGG
>JAQZBU010000013.1 GCA_029237735.1 Ramlibacter sp.
GATGTCGGACTTGAGTTTTTCCCAGCCCTCGGCCGAGTCATAGGCAGCTGCATACACACCGGTCACCTTTTGCGTATCGGCGCGATGGCGCCCGAACACCTTCTCCAATGCGTCCGACACCTCGCCCACCGTGGCACGCAGGCGCACGGCCTGGATGCTCAGGTCAAGCAGGTTGCCGTCGCCCTTCTCCGCGGCCGCCGTGAGTGCATCGAGCGCTGCCTGCACCTTGCCTGCGTCGCGCTTCGCGCGGATGGCCTTCAAGCGCGCAATCTGCTGCTCACGCACCATCACGTTGTCGACTTCCAGGATGTCGTGCTGGTCTTCCTTCTCGAGACGGTACTTGTTGACGCCGACGATCACGTCGCGGCCCGAGTCGATGCGCGCCTGCTTCTCGGCCGCCGCCGCCTCGATCTTCAGCTTCGCCCAGCCCGAGTCCACGGCGCGGACCATGCCGCCCATGGCTTCCACCTCCTCGATGATCGTCCAGGCGGCATCCGCCATGTCCTGCGTGAGCTTCTCCATCATGTAGCTGCCGGCCCAAGGGTCGATCACGTTCGTGATGTGGGTTTCCTCCTGGATGATCAGCTGCGTATTGCGGGCGATGCGCGACGAGAACTGCGAGGGCAGCGCGATCGCCTCGTCGAAGGAATTGGTATGCAGCGACTGCGTCCCGCCGAACACCGCGGCCATGGCTTCGATGGTGGTGCGCACGACGTTGTTGTATGGGTCCTGCTCGGTCAATGACCAGCCGGACGTCTGGCAGTGCGTGCGCAGCATCAGGCTCTTGGGGCTCTTCGCGTTGAAGCCCTTCATGATGCGGCACCACAGCAGCCGCGCGGCGCGCATCTTCGCGACTTCGAGATAGAAGTTCATGCCGATCGCCCAGAAGAACGACAGGCGCCCGGCGAATTCATCGACATCCAGGCCCTTGGCCAGCGCGGTCTTCACGTATTCCTTCCCGTCCGCCAGCGTGAACGCGAGTTCCAGCGCCTGGTTGGCCCCCGCCTCCTGCATGTGATAGCCGGAGATCGAGATCGAGTTGAACTTCGGCATGTTCTTCGCCGTGTACTCGATGATGTCGCCGATGATCCGCATGCTCGGCTTGGGCGGGTAGATATAGGTGTTGCGGACCATGAACTCCTTGAGGATGTCGTTCTGGATGGTCCCGGACAGCTTGTCCTGAGAAACGCCCTGCTCCTCCGCCGCAACGACGTAGCCCGCCAGCACCGGCAGCACGGCCCCGTTCATGGTCATGGAGACGGACACCTTGTCCAGCGGGATGCCGTCGAACAGGATCTTCATGTCCTCGACGGAGTCGATCGCCACCCCGGCCTTGCCGACGTCGCCCGTCACGCGCGGATGGTCGCTGTCGTAGCCGCGGTGCGTTGCCAGGTCGAACGCGACCGACACGCCCTGCCCCCCGCCGGCCAACCCTTTTCTGTAGAACGCATTGGATTCTTCCGCTGTGGAGAAACCCGCGTACTGACGGATCGTCCACGGCCGGGCGGCGTACATCGTCGCCTGCGGGCCGCGTACATAGGGCTCGAACCCCGGCAGCGTGTCGGCGTACGCCAACCCATTCAGGTCCTTGGCGGTGTAGAGCGGCTTGACCGAGATGCCGTCGGGCGTGATCCAGTTGAGGGCATCCACCTTGCCGCCGGGGGCGGACTTGGCAGCGGCCAGGGCCCAGGCCTCGAGGTTGGACGGTGCGAATTCAGGATCGGGCTGGCTCATGGTGATTCCGTATGTAGTGGCTGCGCTCAGGCCTGACTGTGCGCGTTTACCCTTCATCTTACATCATTCATAATTATTGATAAAGAATTTTAAAGTCCGTAGAATTACGCTATGTCCGCAGTTTCACTTGCCCCCCGCGCGCTCTACCAGGAGGTGGCGGAATTGCTGCGCCAGCGCATCTACAAGCGCGAGCTGGAACCGGGCAGCTGGATCGACGAGATGAAGCTCGCCGAGGAGTACGGCATCAGCCGCACGCCACTGCGCGAAGCGCTGAAGGTGCTTGCCGCCGAGGGCCTGGTGACCATGAAGGTGCGGCGCGGCGCCTATGTCACCGAGGTATCGGAGAAGGACCTCAGCGACGTCTACCACCTGCTCTCGCTGCTGGAGAGCGACGCCGCCGGCGTGGTGGCCGAGCGCGCTACCGACGCGGAGCTGAAAGAACTTCAGGCACTGCACAAGGAGCTGGAGGCCGCCGTTGGCAACCGCGACAAGTTCTTCGCCATCAACGAACGCTTCCACATCCGCCTGCTTGAGGTTGCCGGCAACCGTTGGCGCGACCAGATGGTGGCCGACCTGCGCAAGGTGATGAAGCTCAACCGGCAGAATTCGCTGCTCAAGGCCGGGCGCGTGCGCGAATCGATGCTGGAGCATCGCGCCATCATGGAGGCCATCATGCACCGCGACGCCAAAGGCGCGGTGAAGCGGATGCAGGAACACTTCCGAAGCGGTCTCGAAGCGGCTGCCTGATTGCCCGCCCGGCCTCTGCCCTGGGCGTGCCGAGTACGAAAGCAGCAAGCGTTTTAGCGCATTGACAATGCATCGAGCACCCGCCTAGCATCTGCCGGGTTCCCGATGCGCGGCCGCGCGTCACCTCATCGACACAAAACTGGAGACAAAAAACATGACCGGTTTGCTGGTGCGCATTGCAGTTGCGCTTTCGACCCTCGCTTTCGCCGGGCTTTCGTTCGCCCAGAACATTTCCATCGGGACAGGCGGCACCGGGGGGGTGTATTACCCGATGGGCGGGGGCCTGGCTGCCGTGCTTTCCAAGTACGTTCCGGGCATGCAGGCCACGGCAGAGGTCACGGGCGGCTCGGTCGACAACCTCAAGCTGATCGGCACCGAGAAGCCTTATATCGGCTTCACCATGGCGGACGCCGGGCTCGACGCGCTGAAGGGCGAAGACAAGTTCAAGGGCAACAAGGTCCCGCTGCGCACGCTGATGATCCTCTACCCCAACCGCATGCACGTCGTCTCCACGGAAGGTCGCGGCATCAACAAATTGTCGGACCTCAAGGGCAAGCGCGTCTCCACGGGATCGCCCGGCAGCGCGACCGAGGTCATGGCCTTCCGCATCCTGGAAGCCGCCGGCCTCGACAAAGACAAAGACGTCAAGCGAGAGCGGCTCGGCGTGGCCGAATCGGTCAACGCGATGAAGGACAACAAGATCGACGCCTTCTTCTGGGTAGGCGGGCTGCCGACTGCGGCGGTGACGGACCTGGCCAACACTCCCGGCACCAAGATCAAGATGATCGATCACTCGGAAGTCGTCGCCAAGATGAACCAGAAATACGGCAACCTGTATGTCGAAGACACCATACCCAAGTCCGTCTACAAGGGCATGGATGCCGACAACAAGCAGGCCACGGTGATGAACTTGCTGGTGGCACACGAGAAGATGGACGAGAAGACCGCCTACAACATCGTCAAGGCCGTGTTCGACCACAAGGCCGACCTGGTGGCAGTGCACAAGGAAGCGGAGAACTTCAAGCTGGAGACCCAGAAGGCTTCTGCCACGCCCATTCCCTACCACCCGGGCGCCGTGAAGTATTTCGCCGAGAAGGGTGTCAAGCTGAACTGACCGTATGACCGAACCATCCGCCGCGGTGGCCAGCGACGCGGCCATCGTCAGCGACGAGGCCCTTCGGAAGGCCAAAGAGTTCATCGAGGAAGAGGAAGGCGCGGCCAATCACCTCGCGGGCTGGCGGGCGGCACTGATCACGTTGCTGGCCGTCGGCGTTTCCGTCTACCACCTGTACACGGCCTACGGCATCGTTCCCGCCCAGGTTCTCCGGCCGGTGCACGTGGGCCTTGTGCTGCTCCTGACGTTCCTGCTGTTTCCCATGATGAAGCGCTACCGCGACCGCATCATGTGGTGGGACTTGCTCGCGGCGGCCCTGGCGATAGCGTCCATCGCCTACATGATCCACGGCGGCGACGACCTGATGGACCGCAACACGACGCCGAACGGATGGGACATCTTCTTCGGCGTGGCCCTGATCGCGCTCGTCATGGAAGGCATGCGGCGCACAACTGGCTGGATCATGCCCGCAGTGACCGGGGCCTTCGTGCTCTATGCGCTGTTCGGCGCCTACCTGCCCAGCCCGTGGACGCACAAAGGCTATGAGGTGGGGCGCCTCATCGGCCACCTGTACATGACGCTCGAGGGCATCTTCGGCGTTGCCGTGGACGTGTCCTCGTCGCTGATCATCCTCTTCACGATCTTCGGCGCATTTTTGCAGTTCTCGGGCGCCGGCAAGTTCTATATCGATTTCTCATTCTCGGCGATGGGTGGCAAGCCCACCGGTGCCGGGCGGACCGTCGTGCTTGCGTCCTTCCTGCTCGGCGGCCCCTCCGGCTCCGGCGTCGCCACCACCGTGACGCTGGGCTCGGTGGCGTGGCCGATGCTGGCAAAGGTGGGCTACGAGCGCAACGCGGCGGGGGGACTACTCGCGGCGGGAGGACTGGGCGCGATCATCTCGCCTCCGGTGTTGGGCGCAGCCGCCTTCCTCATCGCCGAATTTCTCAAGATTTCGTACCTCGACGTGCTGCTGATGGCCGTCATCCCGACGCTGCTGTTCTACCTCGCCCTTTTCCTGATGGTCGAGATCGACGCGCGCAAGTACGGCATGCACGAGGCGGTGTTCGAGAAGGTCGACTCGCTCTGGCACCTGACGCGCCACTACTGGTTCCACTTTCTGTCGCTGGTCTCGATCGTGGTCTTCATGATGTGGGGCTTCTCCCCTGTGCTGTCGGTGTTCTGGGCAACGATGGTGTCGGGCGTGACGAGCTTCCTCCGGCCCGAATGCGCGTTGATTCCGTACGATGTCTTTCGCGGCCGCGGGCCCATCCTCAAACAGTTGTGGGAGTCGAACCTGGTGAAGGCGCTGGAGGGCGGCACGATCGGCGTGCTGAACGTCGCCGCCACCTGCGCCGGTGCCGGCATCATCGTCGGCGTCGTGACGCTGACCGGGCTGGGCCTCAAATTCAGCTCGATCGTGATCGACCTGGCCGGCGGCTCGCTTCTGCTCACGGCCGTGTACACATCGCTGGTGGTGTGGGTCGTCGGACTCGCGGTTCCAGTGACTGCGTCCTACATCATCTGCGCCGTCATCGCCGCGCCCGCGCTGATCAAGCTGGGCGTGCCCGATTTCGCCGCGCACATGTTCATCTTCTATTACGCGGTGCTCTCGGAGGTGTCCCCGCCCACGGCGCTATCGCCCTTCGCGGCGGCCGCGATCACCGGCGGCGACCCATACAAGACGACGCTGCAGTGCTGGAAGTACACCGTGCCGGCCTTCCTCGTGCCCTTCATGTTCGTGCTCGACCCCAGTGGGCTGGGCCTGCTGCTCATGGGATCGACCAAGGCCCTGGCCGGGGCGAACTGGTGGTCGATCGCGGAGGTCACGTTCACCGCGGCGGTCGGTGTGGCAGCACTCGCGGCGGGGTTCCAGGGCTGGGCGCTGAAGCGCACGAACGCCTTCGAAAGAATGATGTTCCTCGCGGCAGGCATTGCCCTTGTCTATCCAACGGCGGCATCCGACCTGCTGGGTATGGGCCTGGTGATCGCCGCGCTGGCGATGCAGTATTTCAGGCGTGCGCCGCTGCCAGCCTGAAATCGCAATCCATCCGGCTCAGGGCGGGGCCAGGCGGTAGGTCGCGGGCGTGCGGCCCAACTTGATGGGCGAGGCGATGCCGCGGTAACCCGGCAGGCTTACCGTCATCTCGCGGTATTGCGTGTGCGGGAGTGCAAGCGCCTGCGGCACCGTGAGGATCGGCGCACATGGCACGCCCGCGGCAGACAGCGGCTGCACGATCGCTTCGCCATCCACGCCGGCCAGCAGCTGCAGCAACTCAGCCCGCAGCTGCGCACGGTTCACCGCACGGTCGCCGGCCGTCGCGAACTCCGGCCGCTCGGCCAGCGCTGTCGCACCGAGCACCTCGCACAACTGGCGAAACTGCCGGTCATTGCCCACGGCGAGGAAGATCGGCGTGGTCTTCGTGTCGAACGCGTCGTAAGGATAGATGTTGGGATGGGCGTTTCCGGTAAGGCCCGGCGTCTTGCCGCCGCCGAACAAGTTGGCCGCATGCGGATGCAAGAGCGACAACCCGCAATCGAACAGCGCCGCTTCGACGAACTGGCCTTTGCCGCTGCGCTCGCGTTCGTGCAGCGCCATCAGGATGCCGATGGCCGCGTTGAGCCCCGTCACCATGTCGACCACCGGGATACCCACGCGCAGCGGCGCGCCGCCCGCCTCGCCGTTGACGCTCATGATGCCGGTCAGCGCCTGCACGGCCGCGTCGTAGCCTGGTAGCCCGCCCAGCGGTCCGTCGGCACCGTACCCGCTCACGCGGCAGTGCACCAGCCGGGGAAAGTCCTTCGCGAGCGTGTCGTAACCCAGGCCCCAGCGTTCCATCGTGCCGGTCTTGAAGTTCTCGATGAGTACGTCAGCGCCGTCCAGCAGTGCAAGCAACTGCTCCCGGCCGGCCTCGCTGTTCAAGTCCAGCCGCATGCCGCGCTTGTTGCGATTCAGTCCCAAGTAATACGACGCCACACCGTTCTCGAACGGCGGGCCCCAGGTGCGCGTTTCGTCGCCCTGGGGCGGCTCTATCTTCAGCACGTCGGCGCCGTGGTCGGCCAGGATCTGGCCGCAATAGGGCCCGCCGAGAACGCGCGACAGATCGATGACGCGCAGCCCGTGCAATGCACCGTGGACAGATTCAGTCATCGCTCAGTCCGCCCGGGCGCCGGAAACGCGCACGACTTCACGCCACTTCTTCACTTCGGATTGAATGAACGCGCCGAGCTGCTCGGGCTTCTGGTCACGCGACAATTCGAGGCCCTGCGCTTCCAGGCGCTGGCGAACGTCCGGTTGCTGCAGCACCGTGACGAACGCGGAGTTCAATCGTTGCACGACATCGGCCGGCATGCCGGCGGGCCCGACCATGGCAAAGAAGACGCTCACGTCATAGTCGGCCACGCCCTGCTGCATCACCGTGGGCACGTCCGGCAGGCTGCGCGAACGCGCGGCCGTCGTCACACCCAGCACCTTCAGCTTGCCGGACTTGATGTGCGGCAGCGCGGTCATGACGTCGGTGAACGACATCGTCACCTGTCCGCCGAGCAGGTCGTTGAGAGCGGGGCCGGTGCCCTTGTATGGAATGTGCTGGAAATCGGTCCCGGCGCGCAGGTTGAACAACACGCCCGCAAGGTGCGACGATGCACCGCTGCCGGACGAGGCGTAGCTCAGCTTGCCGGGATTGGACTTGCCATACGCGATCAGCTCCTGGACATTCTTCGCCGGCACGGACGGGTGCACCACGAGGACGTTCGGCAAATACCCAAGGTAGATGATGGGGGTGAAGCTGCGCACCGGGTCATAGCCGATCTTGCTGTACAGGCTTACGTTGATGGCGAGTGGCGCCGACGTGCCGAACATGATGGTGTGCCCGTCGGGTTCCGAGCGCGCCACGAATTCGGCGCCGATGTTCGCGCCGGCACCCGCCTTGTTCTCGACGAGCACGGGCTGCTTGTCGCCCAGCGCCGGCTTCAGTGCGTTGCCCAAGATACGAGCCATCGCATCCGTGGGGCCGCCCGGCGCATAGGGCACCACCAGCGAAACGGGCTTGCTGGGGAATGTTGATTGCGCGTGGGCCAGGCCGAGCGTGGCGGCGCCGACGTACGCGGCGAAAGTGCGGCGAGAGATGGAGTTCATAAGGTCCTTTCAGACGGCGGTGCCGACCAGGTCGATTTGAGAAACGTCGCCCCGCTCGAAGTCGGTAGCGAACAACGCAGAGAGGTCCAGGGTGTCGTCCTGCCGCAGCGGATCGTGCGGCAGAAGTGCGTGGCGCAATGTCAGCTGCGCGAGCATCATGCGGCGCACCGAGCCGGTCTGCGCCGACTCCCATCCCATCGCAATGGCGGCCGTGAGCCTGTAGAGCGCGGTGGCGGCCTGCCGGGCGATCGCGTCCCGACCCTTCTCTGCGGCGGCCTGCGCGAGCGCCTCCACCTCGCCCACGAGACGGTCCAGGTGGCGCCGCACGTTGGCCTGCCACGGCGTCGCGTCGAGCAGCTGACCCACGTGCCGGCGCCACACGGGCAGCGAGCCTTCGCGGCGGATCGCGCGGATCACGTCGAGAGCGACGATGTTGCTCGTCCCCTCCCAGATCGAGCCGAGGTGCGCATCGCGCACGATGCGCGGGTCACCCCAGTCTTCGATGTACCCGCAACCGCCACGCACTTCCATCGCGTCACCGGTGGCCTTGCGCGCGTCGCGGCATGCGCGGAACTTGATCAGCGGCGTGAGCAGCCGCGTCAGCGCGTACATGCCCTCCTCGCCCGCGTCCGAGCGGCGCAGGGCCTCGGCCGTCTGGAACATCATCGTGCGCGCCTGCTCCGCCGGCAGCATGATCTTGGCGAGCTGGCGCTGCATCAGGGGCATGTCGACCAGGTGGCGGCCGAATGCCTCGCGGCGGCGGCTGAAGTACAGCGCCTCCGCGACCGCCCGGCGCATCATGCCGGCCGAGCGCATGCCGTTCGACAGGCGCGAGCTGTTGACCATGTCCGCCATCTGGGCGAAACCACGGCCGAGTTCACCCACCAGCCAGGCCCTGGCGCCTTCAAAGCGAATTTCGCCGCTCGCCATGGAGCGCGAGCCCATCTTGTCCTTCAGGCGGATGATGCGGTAGTTGTTGCGCGTGCCGTCGGGCAGCACCTTGGGCACCAGGAACAGCGACACGCCCTTCATGCCTTCCGGCGCTCCCTGCGTGCGCGCGAGGATCATGCCCAAGTCCGCATCGGGATTCGAGCAGAACCACTTTTCGCCGTGCAGCCGCCAGGCGCGGCCGGGTTCGGCCTCGTCCGGGGTCGCCATGGTGGTGGTTGCCGCCACGTCGGAGCCGGCGCCCTGCTCCGTCATGAACATCGAGCCCTGCGAGAGCGAATCCAGATCCTGCGAGGTGAGATCGGCCAGGTAGCGTTGCACCAGTTCCTCGTCACCGTACTTGCGCAGCGTCCGTGTCAGGGAGTCGGTCATCGACAGCGGGCAGCACAGGCCGAATTCGGCCTGCACCAGCAGGTACGACAGCGCGTATTTCGCCGCCGGCGGCATCGGCGCCTGCCAACCCAGCACCCCGGCGCGATGAGACATGGCCGCGAGCCCGTACTCGCTGAACGCCACTTTTTCCAGCGCGACGTAGGAAGGGTGCTTCAGGATCTTCTGGTCGTCGTGGCCCGCGCGCGAACGGTGCTGAAGCGTCGGCGGATTCTGGTCGGCCTCGTAGGCCAGCTGGTCGAGCTCGCCCCCCGCGCGTTCGCCCAGGCGCGCGAGATGCGGCTTCAGGTGCTCCAGCAGGTCGGGGGACAGGTACAGCGGCAACAGCGACTGCAGCTCCACGTCCTCGAGGAAGGCGTTGGTTCCGGAACGATCAGGTATCGGGTGTGGCAGCAGCGATTCGGTCAGCGTTGAGGGCAAGCGCGCGTTCATGGCAATCTCCTGGGGTACTTGCTTGCATTGTTCGATCCCGCCGCCACAATGTCCAATATCGATTTTGGCTAAATCGATACAATTCTTGTATTGCCATGGAACTGCGCCACTTACGCTACTTTGTCGTGCTCGCAGACGAGCTGCACTTCGGACGTGCGGCCAAGCGGCTGCACATGACTCAGCCGCCCTTGAGCTTCAACATCAAGCAACTGGAAAGCGGGCTGGGCGTGCAACTCTTCGAGCGCAGCAGCCACGGCGTGAAGCTCACACCGGCGGGGGAATCGTTCCGGCGTTCGGCTCAGATGCTCCTGGCCGAAGCGGAGCAGGCCGCGCGCAAGGCACGCGATGTGGCGGCCGGCGTGACGACGCGGGTGCGAATCGGTTTCGTCGGCTCGATGCTCTTTCGCGGCCTGCCCGAGCAGCTCGGCCGTTTCCAGGCTGACAATCCGCAAGTCCAGACGGGGTTGCTGGAGCTCAATTCAGCCGAGCAGATCGAGGCGTTTGCGCGCGGGCAACTTGACCTGGGCTTCGTCCACACCACCCGGATGCCGTCCGAACTGAGCAAGTCGCTCTACATGTCCGAGCCCTTCGTGCTTTGTACGCCATCGCGGCGAGGTTCCCGCGCACGCCCGCCGGCATTGCCGCAGCTCGCGCGTGATCCCCTCGTGATTTTCGCGCGCGGCGTATCGCCAGACTATTACGAGCGTGTCATGAGCCTGTGCAATCACCTGGGGCTGGACCCGCCGGTGCGGCATGAGGTGCGGCATTGGCTGAGCGTCGTGGCGCTGGTCTCGCGCGGCACCGGCTACGCCCTGGTGCCCAAGTCGATGACGGACAGCGGCATCTCCGGCGTGCGCTTCAGCCCGATCCCGGAAACGCAGATCCGCTCCGAGGTGTTCATGGTATGGAGCGCGCGCAAGATGCCGGCGATCCTGCCGGAGCTGATCGCCAGCCTCAAGGCGCCGGTAACCTAGCGCCCTGCGGAGCGGCGCACCTGTTCAACCCAGCGCCACCACCGGCACCTCCAGCGTGAACGTCGCCCCGCGGCCCGGCCCGTCGCTCTCGGCCGTGAGCTTGCCGCCCATCTCCATCGCCGCCAATGCACAGCTGTGCAGCCCGAATCCGTGGCCGTCCTGGCGGGTCGTGAAGCCGTGGGAGAAGATACGGGTGAGATTCTCCGGCGCGATGCCCTCGCCCTCGTCCTTCACCTGAACGCGCAGCCTTGGCCCTTCGGTGAGATCGACCTTCAGCTGGATCTGCGAAGGGCCGGCTTCCTGGCCCCCCATCGCCTGCTTCGCGTTCTTGATCAGGTTCACCATGATGAGCAGCATGCGGTGCTTGTCCAGGGGAAGTTCGGGGATGTCCGCGATGTCCTTGACGACCGTCAGGTCGCTGGGTGCCAACGAATCGTCGTCCATGCGCAGCGCGTCGTCTACCAGGTCCTGCACACGGATGATTTCGATGACTGGGCCGGACACGCCCGCGTACGACTGCTGCATGGCCACGATTTCCATGATGTGTTGGATGCTGGCCGAGAGGCGTGCCAGGTCGTCCAGCACGCGCCGCTGCTCCTCCTGCAAGGTATTGGCGAGCAGTTCCAAGTAGCGTGGCACCAGCTTCGCGCGCGCGTCGCGGTCGAAGAAACCCGGCAGGTCCGCGGCGTTCTCGTCCAGTAGCGCCACGATGTCGGACAGCGTTGCGGACTTCGAGTTCTGCACGGTTGTCGTGACCAGGGTCGCGGAAACTGTCACGCTGTTGAGCACATTGCCGATGTTGTGCAGGACGTTCGCGGCGATCTCGGCCATGCCGGCACGGCGCGCCGCCGCCACCAGGTCCGCCTGAGCCTGCCGCAGCTCGCCGGTACGCTGCTTCACGCGCCGCTCCAGCCCCTGGTAAATGTGCACGTTGTCCAGCGAAATCGCCAGCTGGCGGGCGATAAGCATGACCACGTCGAGCGGGCTGGAGGTGAAGACGCCGGGCTTCATGCTGTTTAGCACGATCAGCACGGCACGCGGCGCGCCTTGATTGAGGATGGGTATGACCATCAGCGAACAGCAGGCCATCCTTGCGAAATAGTCATCCATCATGAATCGGTCGTCGGCCATGGCGTCGTACACGACCAGCGGCGAAGTGAAGCGCTGCGCATACGCAAAAGCGGACAACGGAACCAGACCGGCCTTTGCAGCGGCATCCACGGTCAGCAGCACGTCGCCGCCCACCTCGTCTTCCTGGGAGAAGAACCAGTCGCCGGCATCCGCGTCGTGCGAGATCAACTGCACGCGCGTGGCACCGGTCAGGCCCGCGAGCAGCTCCACGACGCGCGCCTTGAGCCTGGACAAGTCCGTCTCGGAGCTCAGGGTCTGCGATGCCTGCAAGATGGCAAGCATCTCGTCGCTCAGGCGGGTGTGCGCAGACTGCAGCTGCGACATGGTCAGGGCGAGCTTGTCCACCAGAAAATTGAAAGCGAGGGCGGTCTGGCCGATCTCGTCGTCGCTCAAGACTTCCGCGCGGCACGCCAGGTTGCCTGCCGAGAGCTGCGATGCCGCGGTATGGATGGCCTGGACCCTGGAACGCACGTGCCGCGTGACGACCAGCGTCGCGCCCAGCACGGCCGCCAGCGACAGCCCGAGAAGGCCCAGGAATCCGAGCAGCATCCGCTGGGACTGTTGCCGGGACTCTTCGAAGGCCCGGCTTGTCAGCTCGCGCTCGACCGACATCAGCTTGGTGAGGTTGAACGACAGCACACCGAAGGCGCTCTGCAGTCTACTCGCGACCATGCCGTCGACCTCGGAGGCGAACAAGGCTTCGTCGACCATGCCGACGTACCTGCGCATGGAATCCATCGTGGCATCGATCGCCTCTTTCTCAGAGGGGTCCAGCCCCTCCTGCGAGACCAGGAACTCGAGCGGGGGAACGGCCGAGCCCCACTTGCCGAGCAAATCGTCCTTCGTCACCTTGGCCAGGTCATCGCTTGCGCCCTGCGAGGCGGCCAGGGCGTGGTTGACCTGCAGCTGCGCATCCTGCACGAATGCATTCGCCTCCATGGCCAGCTGCAGATGGGCGAAGCGCACGTCGTTGAGCGTGCCGATGGCCGAACGATGCCACGCAAGACCCCACCAGGCCGTCGCGGCGACGATCAACAGCGCGGCGATGCCCACCGCCGGCGCCACCAGCAACTTGGTGCCCAGTGCCATGCGGCCAAGGATGTGAGACGACAATTCGCGGGACATTGACCGGATCATTACTTCCGCGATTAGGCCACGGGCGTCACGCGGACAGTTGAGTCGCCCTCATTCCTTACATGGTGTAGCCGTGCATGCCCTCGCCGTTCGCATCGGCGTAGGCGCGCGAGACCCTCATGGGCTTGCGCCGGCGGCTGATTGCGGCGCCCACCTGGCGATGATGTCGTCCAGGAGCCGCTCGACCGACCATTTGGCGGCCAGCGCGCGTGCGAGCTGCATGACCTCGGCAGGCTCGAAGGGCTTTTTCAGAATGAGAAGGTTGTCGCGGGCGTGTACGCGCTCGATGAACTCGGTCCAGGGGTAGTCGGAGTACGCCGTGCAAACAACGACCTGCAGGTGCGGGTCGGACGCCCACAAGTGCTCGATCGTTTCCAGTCCGTCCCAACCCGGGGGCATGCGCATGTCGACGAAGGCTACCGCATAAGGGCGATGCTCCTGGAGGGAGACGTCCAGCTTGGTCAGGCCGTCCTGGCCCTGGTAGGCCGAATCGAGCTCGAAGCCAGGCGCGCAAAATCATCATGGATCGAGCGCAGGTCATCGATGAGCAGGATGCGCCCATTGATGGTGGCGGCCGAGCTGGTCATGACGAGATAACAGCACGGCTGTGAGCGTCACGTACTAGCGATAACCCTAATAGCGGTCCGGTTGATGGGCCTCTGCGGATCAGAACGCAGCGATCCCCGTCTGCGCGCGCCCAAGAATCAACGCATGCACGTCATGCGTGCCCTCGTAGGTGTTCACCACCTCCAGGTTCACCAGATGCCGTGCAACGCCGAATTCGTCACTGATGCCGTTGCCGCCCAGCATGTCTCTGGCCATGCGCGCGATGTCCAGCGACTTGCCGCAGGAGTTGCGCTTCATGATGGAGGTGATCTCCACCGAAGCCGTGCCCTCGTCCTTCATGCGGCCCAGGCGCAGGCACCCCTGCAGGCCCAGCGTGATTTCGGTCTGCATGTCGGCCAGCTTCTTCTGGATCAGCTGGTTGGCCGCGAGCGGCTTGCCGAACTGCTTCCTGTCCAGCACGTACTGGCGGGCGCGGAACCAGCAGTCCTCGGCCGCGCCCAGCGCGCCCCAGGCGATGCCGTAGCGCGCGCTGTTCAGGCAGGTGAAGGGGCCCTTCAGGCCGCGCACCTCGGGGAAGGCGTTCTCTTCCGGACAGAACACCTCGTCCATCACGATCTCGCCGGTGATGGAGGCGCGCAGGCCCACCTTGCCGTGGATCGCGGGGGCCGAGAGACCCTTCCAGCCCTTCTCCAGCACGAAGCCGCGGATCTGGCCGCCATCGTCCTTGGCCCAGACGACGAACACATCGGCGATCGGGCTGTTGGTGATCCACATCTTGCTGCCTGAGAGCTTGTAGCCGCCATCGACCTTCTTCGCGCGGGCGACCATGCTGCCGGGGTCGGAGCCGTGGTTGGGCTCGGTCAGGCCGAAGCAACCGATCCACTCGCCCGTTGCCAGCTTGGGCAGATACTTCTGCTTGGTCGCCTCATTGCCGAACTCGTTGATCGGCACCATCACCAGCGACGACTGCACACTCATCATCGAGCGGTAGCCGGAATCCACACGCTCGACCTCGCGTGCGACGAGGCCGTAACACACGTAGTTCAGTCCCGCGCCGCCGTAGGCTTCGGGGATGGTCGGACCCAGCAGGCCCAGCTCGCCCATCTCGCGGAAGATGGACGCATCGGTCTTCTCGTTGCGGAACGCCTCGAGCACGCGGGGTGCCAGTTTCTCCTGGCAATAAGCATGGGCGGCATCCCGCACGGCGCGCTCGTCGTCGGTGATCTGCTGGTCCAGCAGCAGTGGGTCGGCCCAGTTGAAGGTGGCTTTGGCTTTCATGATCGTCTCGCTTCCTTGGAAATTGAATGCCCGGCCACCACAGGATAGTCCAGGACTGGGGCAACTATGCCTGTTCAGCCGCAGCGTGCATAGCGAAAGTTCGGAAGAGGTTGATGACGATATGGAATAAACTGTTTGCCGCCACTCTGGCGAACAGCAGTGGATGAGGGCGCATGCACGCGCTATGGTCATGCGTAAACCTGAGGAATTCCCCCATGCTGCACCGCACCTTGTTACCCGTCATGGCCAATCTGGTGGCCTTCGAAGCCGCCGCCCGGCATGCCAGCATTTCGCGCGCCGCGGAGGAGCTGCACCTGACGCAAAGCGCCGTCTCCCGGCAGATCCACCAGCTCGAGCAGTTCCTGGGCGTGGCGCTCTTCCAGCGGGTGCGCCAGCGCATCGTGCTCACCGATGGCGGGCGCATCTATGCGGCGGAGGTGCGGCAATCGCTCGCCTCGCTCGCGACGGCAAGCCACCAGGCGATGAGTTTCGCCGGCAGCGACAGCCTGAACCTCGCGGTGCTGCCGACCTTCGGCACCCGCTGGCTGATCCCGCGCATGGGTGGGTTCACTGCGCAGCACCCGGCTATATCGATCAACCTCTCCGCCCGCCTGATTCCCTTCGATTTCCAGGAGGAGCCGTTCGACGTAGCCATCCACCACGGCGAGCCATACTGGCCCGGCGCGATCTGCGAACACCTGATGGACGAGGATGTCGTCCCGGTCGTCAGCCCAGCCTACAGGCGCAAGCTCGGGCTCGTGGGCGCGCGAGACCTGGTGCGCGCCACCCTGCTCCAGCAGGCGACGCGGCCCATGCTCTGGGCCGACTGGTTCAAGGCCGCCGGCATCGAAGCGGTGGACGCGTTGCGCGGGCCCCGTTTCGAGCAGTTCTCCATGGTGGCGCAGGCCGCGGTCGCCGGCCTGGGGGTGGCGCTGGTGCCGCGGTTCCTTGCCGCGGAAGAGGTGTCGGCGGGCAAGCTATTGGTGCTGCGCTCGCACAAGCTGTCGGGCACCGGCGGCTACTACCTCGTGTACCCCGAGTCGCGCGCGCAGGCGCCGCTGGTGCGATCGTTCCGGGAATGGATCCTGGCCGAGGCCGGATCAGGGAACTCAGCGGCCGGTCTTCGAGTCTGATCTCGCAAGGACCAGCCGTCCGGCAAGGAGGGCCCCATGACGCAGACCGCGCCACAAGGCTGCTACCCATCAACCCGGCAACACGGCGGTCACTTCGATTTCAACCTTGGCACGATCCTCCATCAGCCCCTTCACCTCCACCGCGGTCATCGCGATGTCGTAACAGCCGATGAGCTCGCGAAACGCCTGGCCGATCTCCCGCGATGCGGCCAGGTATTCCTGCTTGTCCGTGACATACCAGGTCATCCTGGCGATGTGCTGCGGCGCGCCGCCCGCCTCTCGCAGAACATCGGCGACATTCGCCAGCGCCTGCCTCACCTGCCCCGCGAAGTCGTCCGTGTGGAACTCGCCTTGCGCGTCCCAGCCGATCATGCCGGCGATGAAAAGCATCTGGCCTTTTGCAACCACGCCGTTGGCATAGCCCTTGGGTCGCGGCCACCCGGCCGGAAGAATGGCGGTCATTTCACGTCCCTCAGTAGTTCGCGCGCGATGATCAGTTGCTGCACTTCGGTGGCGCCTTCGTAGATCCGCAGCGACCTGATCTCGCGATACAGACGCTCGACCGTCTCGCCACTCACCACACCCTGCCCACCGAACATCTGCACGGCGGCATCGATCACCTGCTGCGCGCCTTCAGTGGCCGTGAGCTTGGCCATGGCGGCTTCCTTCGTCACGTTGCGGCCTTGGTCGCGTTGCCAGGCGGCCCGGTACACCAGTAACGCGGAGCTGTCTACCGTGGTCGCCATCTGGGCCAGCTTGGCCTGCGTGAGCTGGAAGTCCGACAGCACCTGGTTGAACATCCTGCGGCGGGTGGCACGTTGCAGCGCCTCGTCGAGCGCGCGGCGAGCGAAGCCGAGCGCCGCGGCCGCCACCGAGGTGCGGAACACGTCCAATGTGCGCATCGCCACCTTGAAGCCTTCCCCTGGCTCGCCCACACGTTGCGAGAGCGGAACGCGGCAATCGGAGAAGCGCAGGCGCGCCAGCGGGTGGGGCGCGATCACGTCGATGCGTTCGGCGATCTCGAAGCCCGGCGTGCCGGCATCGACGATGAAGGCAGAGATGCCGCGTGCGCCGGGCGCCTCGCCGGTGCGGCAGAACACCACGTAAAAGTCGGCGATGCCGCCGTTGGAGATCCACGTCTTCTCGCCGTTCAGGACGGCATGGCCGCCCTCGATGTGGGCGTTGCATTGCATCGCCGCCACGTCCGATCCGGCCTGCGGCTCCGACAGCGCGAACGCGGCGATAGCCTCGCCCCGCACCACGCGAGCAAGGTACTTCTCCCGTTGTTCGGGCGTGCCTTGCAGGCTGATCGCGCCGGATCCCAAGCCCTGCATCGCAAACGCGAAGTCGGCCAGGCCGCTGTGCCGCGCCAGGGTTTCGCGGATCAGGCAGATGGCGCGCGTGTCGATGGCGTCGGAGGCTCCGTGCGGCTTGCCGCCGACAGCATGCTTCAGCCATCCGGCCTCGCCCAGCGAGCGCACGAGAGAACGGCATTCGGTATCGACGTCCGCGCCGTGCGCATGCGGCACATGCACCGCCGCCCAGTCCTCGAGCTGGCGCGCAAGCACACGGTGCCGCTCTTCGAAGAACGGCCAATCCAGGTATCGGGTGTCGCTCATGATCGGCTTTCAGTTGCCTTCGAATTGGGGCTTTTGCTTGGCGACGAACGCGTGGTAGGCGCGGGAGAAATCCTCAGTCATCATGCAGATCGCCTGGGCTTGCGCTTCGGCCTCGATGGCCTGATCGATCGTCATCGCCCATTCCTGGTGCAGCATGGTTTTGGTAATGCCGTTGGCGAAGCTCGGGCCCTGCGCGAGTTCCTGCGCCAGCTTCTGCGATTGCACCAGCAGGTCCTCGGGGGCGAAGAGCCGGTTGAAGAATCCCCAGCGCTCGCCCTCCTCCCCGCCCAACGAACGCCCGGTGTAGAGCAGCTCGCTGGCCCGGCCCTGGCCGATGATGCGCGGCAGGATCGCACAGGCGCCCATGTCGCAGCCGGCCAGCCCCACGCGATTGAAGAGGAAGGCCGTCTTGCTGCGCGCGGTCCCCAGCCGGATGTCGGACGACATCGCGACGATGGCCCCGGCGCCGGCACACACGCCGTCAACCGCCGCGACGATCGGCTGCGGGCAGGCGCGCATCGCCTTGACGAGGTCGCCCGTCATGCGCGTGAACATCAGCAACTCGGGCGCCCTCAACCTCACCAGCGGGCCGATGATCTCGTGCACGTCGCCGCCCGAGCAGAAGTTGTCTCCGGCGCCGACGACTACCACCGCGTGCACGTCGGTCGCATATTTCAGCTGGCCGAAAAGGTCGCGCAGCTCCGCGTAGGAGTCGAAGGTCAGGGGGTTCTTGCGCTCGGGCCGGTCGAGCGTGACCGTGGCGACGGCATCCTTCACCTCCCACAGAAAGTGCGTGGCGCGGTAGCCGGCCAACGACTTGCGGTTGCCTGCGGCAAGTGCCGGGTCCACGCGATCGGGTTCGTTCATAGCTTTTCCTCTTGAATGGGAGCGGCGGCCATTGCCTTTTCGCGCTCCAGGTTGCGTTCCAGCTGGGTCTTGGCAGCGCGATACTGCTTGGGCCACTGCACGTCCATGTAGCCGATCTTGGCCGCCTCCAGCAGCGCCCATGCCGGGTTGGCAAGGTGCGGACGCGCGATGGCGCACAGGTCGGCACGGCCGGCGGCGATGATGCTGTTCACATGGTCAGCCTCGGAAATCGCGCCGACGGCGATGGTCGGAATGCCGGCCTCATTGCGGATGCGGTCCGCAAACGGCGTCTGGTACATGCGCCCGTACACCGGCTGCTGCTGCTTGCTCACCTGCCCGGAGGAGCAGTCGATCATGTCGGCGCCCGCCGCCTTGAAGGCCTTGCCGATCGCCACCGCGTCGTCCGGCGTGATGCCGCCTTCTACCCAGTCGTGGGCGGAGATGCGCACGGACATCGGGAGCTGCTCGGGCCACACCGCTCGCATCGCCTTGAAGACTTCCAGCGGATTGCGCAGGCGGTTCTCCAGCGAGCCTCCGTATTCGTCGGTGCGCTGGTTGGTCAAGGGCGAGATGAAGCTGGACAACAGGTAGCCGTGTGCGCAATGCAGCTCCAGCCAGTCGAAGCCGGCCTCTGCCGCGAGCCGCGTGCTGCGCACGAAGTCGTCCCGCACACGGTCCATATCAGCGCGCGTCATGGCGCGCGACCAGTCGCTCACGCCATCGATGTATTGCTGCGGCGACGCCGAGATCAACGGCCAATTGCCCTCGGGCAGCGGCTGATCCTCGCCATCCCACGGTGCGCGCGTCGAACCCTTGGCGCCCGCGTGGCCCAGCTGCATCGCGATCTTCGCGTCGGTGTTCGAATGCACGAAATCCACGATGCGCTTCCACGCGTCGCGCTGCGCCTCGCTCCACAGGCCCGGGCAGCCCGGCGTGATGCGCGCCTCGGGCGTCGGGCAGGTCATCTCGGCCACGACCATCCCGGCCCCGCCCATTGCGCGCGCGCCCAGGTGAACCAGGTGGTAGTCGGCCGGCATTCCGTCCACGCAGGAGTACTGCGCCATGGGCGAGACGACGATGCGGTTCTTGAGCGTGATGCCGCGCGCCTTGAACGGCGTGAACATCGGGGGTACGGGGTGCTGAAATGGCGAGCGGTGCAATCCGGCGCGTTCGGCGATCCAGTCCTCGTACTCCTCGACATACGCTTTGTCGCGCACGCGGAGGTTCTCATGGCTGATGCGCTGGCTGCGCGTGAGCAGCGAATACGCGAACTGCTCAGGCGGCAGGTGCGCGTACCGAGCGACGTTTTCGAACCACTCCGTCGAGTTGCGCGCGGCGTTCTGGATCTTCAGCACTTCTACGCTGCGCACGGCCTCGTAGTCCTGCAGCGCCTCGCCAAGTGTCCGCGAGCGGCCGATGCAACGGGCCAGTTCGATCGAATCCTCCAGCGCGAGCTTGGTGCCCGAGCCGATGGAAAAGTGCGCGGTGTGGGCCGCATCGCCCATCAGCACCACTGGCGCCTTGCCGTTGTGGTGAACCCAGGTCTTGCAGACCACACGCGGGAACTTGATCCACTGCGCCGAACCCCGCAGGTGTGACGCGTTTGACATCAGCTTATGGCCGCCGAGGTACTTCGCGAAGAGCTTCTCGCAAAAGGCGATCGACTCTTCCTTCTCCATCTTGTCCAGCCCCGCCTTCTGCCAGACCACTTCCGGCGCCTCGACGATGAAGGTCGACGTGTCGCCGTCGAACTGGTAGGCATGCGCCTGAAACCAGCCCCATTCGGTCTCCTCGAAGGCGAACGTGAACGCCTCGAACAGCTTGTGCGTGCCCAGCCACACGAAGCGGCACTTGCGCACGTCGATGTCGGGCTGGTAGGTATCAGCGTAACGGGTGCGGATGCGGCTGTTCAGGCCGTCGCTTGCGATGATGAGATCGGCGTCGGGATACTGCGTGTCGTCCTGCACGTCGGTCTCGAACACCAGCTTCACGCCCAGTTCCTCGCAGCGCTTTTGCAGGATGTTGAGCAGGCGCTTGCGCCCGATGCCGCAAAAGCCGTGGCCGCCCGAGCGGACCTGGTGACCGCGGATGTTCACCTCGATATCGTCCCAGTGATTGAACGCGCCGAGAATCTCGCCGGCCGTCTGCGGATCGGCCAGTTGCAGATTGCCCAGCGTCTGGTCCGAGAACACCACACCCCAGCCGAATGTGTCGTACGGCTTGTTGCGCTCGACCACGGTGATGTCGTGCGCCGGGTCCTGCTGCTTCATGAGGAGCGCGAAATACAGGCCCGAGGGACCGCCGCCGATGCACACGATGTTCATGATCGCTCCAACCTAGATAATTTAAGTTTAAAGCATTTTGGCGGAGACCGGAAGCCCCGGGGCCGGCCCCGCGCCGGTGCTGTTTCAGCCCAGATCGAAGTGCCGCAGCGCGTTGACCTCGCGCCTGAGCTCGGTACGGAAATCCGGGTGTGCGATGGAGATGAGCGCTTCGGCGCGCTGGCGCAGGTTCAGGCCGTGCAGGTCCACGATGCCGTACTCGGTGGCCACGTATTGCACGTGGCCACGCGTGGTGACGACGCCCGCGCCCGGCTTGAGCGTCGAGACGATACGCGAGACCTGGCCTTCCCGCGCCGTCGAGGGCAGCGCGATGATCGCCTTGCCGCCCTCGGAAAGCGCCGCGCCACGGATGAAATCCATCTGGCCGCCGATGCCCGAGTAGATACGGTGCCCGATAGAGTCGGCGCACACCTGCCCGGTGAGGTCGATTTCCAGCGCCGCATTCACGGCGACCACCCTCGGGTTCTGACGGATCAGCGCCGTGTCGTTGGTGCGGTCGCAGGGATGAAACTCCACCAGCTGATTCTCGTGAACGAAGTCGAACAGCATTCGCGAGCCGCTCACGAAGCTGGTCACCGTACGGCCACGGTGAATGTTCTTGTAGCGGTTGGTCACAACGCCGCGCCTGATCAGGGGCACCAGCAGGTCAGAGAACATCTCCGTGTGCACGCCCAGGTCGTTCTTGCCGCCCAGGCGGCTGAGCACGGCGTTGGGGATGGCGCCGATGCCCATCTGCAGCGTGGAGCCGTCCTTCACCAGCCCGGCGATGTGCTCGCCGATCTGGTTTTCCACCGCGCCGATGGGGCCGGTGATCGCCTCATGCAGCGGCCGGTCCGTGTGCACGAACGCGGTGACGCGGTCGAACGGCACCACCGTTGCGCCATAAGTACGCGGCAGCTGCTCGTTGATCTCGGCCAGGATGATCGTGGCGTTCTCCGTCGCGCTCTTGGCCGCGTCGATCGACGTGCCGAGCGTGCACAGCCCGTGCTCGTCCGGTGGCGACAGCGACACCATCGCCACGTCCAACGGGATGCGGCGCGATGAAAACAGCGCGGGCACGTCAGACAGGAACACCGGCACGAAGAAAGCCCGGCCCTCCTCCACTGGCCGGCGCATCCCGGCATCCGTGAACAACGGGTTCGAGATGAATGCATTGCGCAGCGCCGGCTCGGCGAAGCGGCAAGGGCCGCTCAGGTGCAGGTGAAATATCTCCACACCTTCAAGGTCGGTGCGCTGCGCCATCGCGTCGAGCAGTGTCGTGGGCGTCGCTGCCGCTCCGTGCACGAACACCTTGTGGCGGCTTTGCAGAAGGGAAACGACTTCGCTTGCGCTGACCGCGCGTTGTTCCCAGCCGGGCAAACGTTTCATTGCTTTTCGCTCTCGTGTAGTAGACCGGCCGGCTCGGTGGCGCAGTCGGTCGCGTCGTGTGCCCGCGCCATCACCTCGGCCGGTGGCAGGTGTTTCAATCGATGGTCGCTCCACACCTGGCGCCATCGCCGTGCGCCCGGCAGCCCGTGGCGCAGGCCCAACATGTGGCGCGCGATGTTGCTCCAGGGCGTCCCATGGTCGCGCGCTTCCCGGTCCATGTATTCGGTCATGCGTTCTTCCACCCATTCGCGTGTGCACGCGGGATCATGGGCACCACCCAGGAAGCGGCTGTCCCATTCGGCGAGCCACCACGGGTTGTGATATGCCTCGCGCCCGATCATCACGCCGTCCACTGCTTCGAGCTGGGCGGCGATTTCGGCGCTGGTCGTGATGCCGCCGTTCACGGCAAACACAAGCCGTGGAAAATCGCGCTTGAGATGGTGCACCGTCTCGTAGCAAAGCGGCGGAACTTCCCGATTCTCCTTGGGCGACAGTCCTTTGAGCCACGCATTGCGGGCGTGCACGAGAAACACGTGGCAGCCCGCTTCGCTCACCGCACCGACAAAGTCGCGCACGAATTCGTAACTCTCGCTCTTGTCGATACCGATGCGGTGCTTGACGGTCACCGGGACTCTCACCACGTCCACCATCGCCTTCACGCAATCGGCCACCAGCTGCGGCTCGGCCATCAGGCAGGCGCCGAACGAGCCGCGCTGCACCCGTTCGCTCGGGCAGCCGCAATTGAGGTTGATCTCGTCGTAGCCCCACTGCTCGCCCAGGCGCGCGCAATGCGCGAGCTCGGCGGCGTCGCTGCCGCCGAGTTGCAGCGCAACCGGATGCTCCTCGGGGTTGAAGTCCAGATGTCGGGGCACGTCGCCATGAATCAGCGCGCCGGTGGTCATCATCTCCGTGTAGAGCAGCGTGTTGCGGCTGAGCAGGCGATGGAAGTAACGGCAATGCCGGTCCGTCCAGTCCATCATCGGAGCGACGGAGAGGCGCCAAGGACTGTAAATTATTGATTTCATTGGGGAAATCTCATTTTACCGCCGAGACCTCATTGGGGAGCCGTCTTAAATCCCCTTCCGGACATCAAGGGTGCTGGGCCTGGGAGCGCGCAGCTTGAAAGCGGCTCTGCATTTCCATCCGAAGCTCCTTGCGGAGCTTTGCTGCTTCGAATCGCCGTTTCTCGTCGGGCGAAGACGGGTGCAGCGGTGGCACTGGCACCGGCTTGCGATCGTCATCCACGGCGACCATCGTGAAGAAGCAGCTGTTCACGTGCCGCACTCGCTGGCTGCGGATTTCCTGAGCCGACACTTTGATGCCGACCTCCATCGAACTGGTGCCGGTGTAGTTGACACTGGCCAGGAACGTGACCAGCTCCCCGACGAAGATCGGTTCGCGGAAGGTCACCTGGTCGACCGAGATAGTCACGACATACCTGCCCGAGTAGCGGCTGGCACAAGCGTAGGCAACCTGGTCCAGCCACTTCAGCAGATGACCACCATGCACGTTGCCGGCGAAGTTCGCGGTGTCCGGCGTCATCAGCACGGTCATCGTGAGCTGGTGGGTTGGGAGGTCCATAAGATCTCTATCATGCCAGCGTCGCGACTTGCAAAGCGCTTCGTCCGGCAGTGAATGGCTGGTGTCCATAATGCCGGTTACCTTCATGTCCACCGGTACCCATTCCCTCTGGTCCGTCTTGCGCTTCCCCGCCTTCCGGGGGCTCTGGGCCGGCAGCGCAATCTACTTCACGGGAAATGCCATGCAGGTCATGGCGGCTTCCTGGCTCATGGTGGAGCTCACGGGCTCTTCCTTCCTCACCGCGTTGGTCCAGACGGCCGTGTTCCTGCCGATGTTCCTGCTCGCCCTGCCCGCGGGCGTGCTGGCGGACACCACCGACCGGCGGCAACTGATCGTCGGCGCGCTGGGCGCCCAGGTCGGCATCACCTTCGTCCTGGCAGTGCTTGCCCTGCTCGGCTGGGCCGGGCCGGCGGCGCTTCTGCTGTTCACATTCGCATCGGGGTGCTGCACGGCGCTGCTGTCGCCGGCCTGGAACACGAGCGTGGCGGACACCGTGCCGCGCGAAGACATGCCGCAAGCCATCACGGCCATGTCGATCGCCTGGAACAGCGCCCGGGCACTGGGGCCTTCCATTGCCGGCTTCGTCTTTGCCTGGCTCAGCGCAGGCTGGGTGTTCGCGATGGCCGTGGTGACCTCGGTGGTGATGATGCAGGTCGTGCGACGCTGGCCCCCCGCGCCCCATGCGAAATCGCCGCTGCCCGCGGAACGCATCTGGAGCGGGACGGTCGCCGGCATGCGATATGCGCGCCACTCGCCAATGATCCTGGCGCAGCTGATACGCACGGTCGCCTACAGCGGCGCGGGCTCGGCGTTGTGGGCGCTGTTACCAGCCATCGCCGCGCAACGGCTGCAGCTCGGGGCCGCGGGTTTCGGCTTTCTCATGGGTTGCCTGGGTATCGGCGCGGTCGCCGCCGGCCTGGTGCTGGGCCAGGTGCGTGCGCACATGGGGCTCGAGCGCCTGGTTTCCGTGGGTTGCATGGTGTTCGCCGCCGTGATGGTCATCGCCGCATTCGTGCGCATTCCCGCTGTGGTGTTCGCCGCCCTGACATTGGGCGGAGCCGCATGGATGGCGGTGATGGCCACATTTAACACTGCAACGCAGTCCAGCGCGCCGCCGTGGGTGCGCTCGCGCGCCGTGGCTTTGCACACTGTCAGCGCGCTGGGCTCGTTCGCCATCGGCTCGGCGTTCTGGGGTGCGGTGTCCGGCGTGACCGGGCTGGCAACGGCCCTGTGCTTCGCGGCAGTGACAATGCTCGCGGGAGTCGTGCTTTCACGCTGGTTCCCTTTGCGCATGGGCGAAGCACAGGATGTCACGCCTGTTGCGCTGTGGGATGACGTGTTCATCAAGGAACAGCCGCTGCCCGATGACGGGCCGGTGTCCGTGGAGGTGAGCTATTGCGTTCGCCCAGGCGAGGCCGAGGAGTTCCTGCACGCCGTGAGCCAGCTGCGTGCTGCGCGTCGCCGCGACGGTGCCACCTTGTGGCGAGTGTACCGAGACCTTGGCAATCCCACGCGCTACGTGGAGCGTTTCATCGTCGCGTCCTGGGCAGACTACCTGCACCAGTGCGCGCGGGCCACGCTCGCCGACCAGGAACTGGAATTACGCGTGCGCGTGTTCCTGCGCGAGGGCGAGCCCGTGGTCACACAGCACTACATCGCCGAGCGCTGAATCCGACGCCTGGCGTCAGGACGCCGGCAGCGCGTCCTACAAGGCCTCCAAGCAGCCGCTGACAACCCATCGGCTCGATCTGTTGACTAATGGTTGCCTAGTGCACGACAGGAAGGAAACCCACATGAAGCATTTCGAGCTTGAACCCAACATGTTGACGATGGGCGGCGTGTTCTACCCCACCGGCTACATGTTCCTCATGTTTCCGACGGAGAAGGACGCCCGGGACGCTGAAAGCCTGCTGGAGGAACACGGCTACGACGGCGGTGAGAAGATCGCGCTGTTGACCCCCCTGGACATCCAGGAGAAGGTCGCGCGCACGGTGGGCAGCGCCGACATGCCCCTTCCCTCCGCCGGGACCGAGGCCGACACCGTTCGCCGGTTCGCGGAACTCGCAAGCCAGGGGCACCATGCGCTGATGATTCACGCGCCGACCGCCAAGGAATCCGACCACATCATGGAATTGCTCAAGGACGCGCCGATTTCCTACGGGCAGAAGTACCGGCACCTGGTGATCGAAGACCTGACTTGAAGGTCGCGAGGGGCCAAATGAAAAACGCCCGCGGACGCGGGCGTTTTTCATGGCTGGGGTGGGGTTACCCCATGTGGAGACCGCCGTTCACCGAGAAATCCGCGCCGGTGGCGTAGCCGCCCTCGTCCGAGGCCAGCCACGCGATGATCGAAGCGATCTCGCTCGGCTCGCCCAGGCGCTTGACGGGGACCGTAGCCACAATCTTGTCGAGCACGTCCGGGCGGATGGCCTTGACCATGTCGGTGCCGATGTAGCCCGGGCTCACGGTGTTGACCGTCACGCCCTTGGTGGCCAGTTCCTGGGCCAGCGCCATCGAAAAACCATGCATACCAGCCTTGGCGGCAGAGTAGTTGGTTTGCCCGGCCTGGCCCTTCTCGCCGTTGACCGAGCTGATGTTGATGATGCGGCCCCAACCTTTTTCGACCATGTCCGCCACCACCTGCTTGGTGACATTGAACATGGAGTTGAGGTTGGTCTCGATCACCGCGTCCCAGTCCTCGCGCGTCATCTTCATGAACATGCGGTCGCGTGTGATGCCGGCGTTGTTCACCAGCACGTCGATGGACCCATGTTCGGCTTTGGCCTTGGTGAATGCATCGACCGTCGACTCCCACGCGCCGACATTGCCGACGGACGCATAGAAGGTGTAGCCCTGCGCCTTCTGCTCGCCCAGCCACTTGTCGAAGTCGCGTGTGGGGCCGCAGCCGGCGATGACCTTGAAGCCTTCCTTGTGAAGGCGCTGGCAGATGGCCGTACCGATGCCGCCCATGCCACCGGTCACGTAAGCCACTTTTTGAGTCATGTTCTTATCTCCTTGCAATTTGCTACAAATTTCAGAGCGCTTGATGCCCGCGTCATGCGGGTTCAGCTCTTTCTACACCGTTATGGACGCTCGACCGCGAGGGAAACCCCCATGCCGCCGCCGATGCACAGCGCGGCCACGCCCTTCTTGGCTTCGCGGCGCTGCATCTCGTGCAGCAGCGTTACCAGGATGCGGCAACCCGATGCACCGATAGGGTGCCCGATTGCGATCGCGCCACCGTTGACGTTGACTTTGGCGGGGTCGATGCCCAGCTCCTTGTTCACCGCGCAGGCCTGTGCGGCGAACGCCTCGTTGAGCTCGAACAGGTTCACGTCGCTGGCCTTCCAGCCGGCACGTTCCAGCGCCTTGCGGGTGGCCGGCACCGGGCCCATGCCCATGGTGGCCGGGTCGAGGCCGCTGGTGCCGAAGGCCACGATGCGCGCGAGGGGTTTCAGGCCGAGCTCGGCCGCTTTCTTCGCGCTCATCACCACCACTGCCGCGGCGCCGTCGTTGATGCCGGAGGCATTGCCAGCCGTCACGGTGCCTGCTTTGTCGAAGGCCGGGCGCAAGCCCGCGAGGGCTTCGGCATTGGTCTTCTTGTTGATGAACTCATCCGCTGCGAAGATGACCGGGTCGCCTTTCTTCTGCGGAATGGAGACGGGCACGATTTCGTCCTTGAACTTGCCTGCGTCCTGGGCGGCCGCGGCCTTTTGCTGGCTGCCAAGCGCCAATGCGTCCTGGGCTTCGCGGCTGATGTCGTTCTGCTTGGCGACATTCTCGGCCGTGATACCCATGTGGTACTTGTTGTAGACATCCCAGAGGCCGTCCACGATCATCGTATCGACGAGCTTCCAGTCGCCCATGCGCTGGCCGTCGCGCGAGTTCGGCAGGACGTGCGGGGCGGCGCTCATGTTCTCCTGACCGCCCGCTACCACGATCTCTGCATCGCCCCAGGCGATCGCCTGGGCCGCGAGCATCACGGCCTTCAGGCCGGAGCCGCACACGGCGTTGATGGTCAAGCCCGGAACTTCCTTGGGCAAGCCTGCGGCGAGCAGGGCCTGGCGAGCGGGGTTCTGGCCCGAGCCGGCGGCCAGCACCTGGCCCATGATGACTTCACTGACCTGCGAGGGATCGACCTTGGCGCGGGCCAGGGCTTCCTTGATCACGATGGCACCCAGTTGGGGCGCGGGGATTTTCGCGAGCGAGCCGCCGAACTTGCCGACTGCGGTGCGGACGGCCGAAACGATGACGATGTCTTCCATGTGAATGCTCCTGGGGTTATGGGTTCAGGCCTTGGCCTTGACGTAGCGGCCGGGGGCCGGCTCGATGGCCTTGTACTTGCCCTTGCCGTAGCTCTTGGGCGCAGCCACCTGCTTGCCCGCGTGTGGTTTCAGCCAGGCGGACCAGTCGGTCCACCAGCTGCCGGGATGTTCCTTGGCGCCCTTCAGCCATGCGTCGAGCGTGTTCGGAAGCTTGTCGTTGGTCCAGTAGGACCTCTTGTTCTTGGACGGGGGATTGATCACCCCCGCGATATGGCCCGATGCGCCCATCACGAAGCGCTTCTTGCCGGGCAAGACTTGCGTGGACCCGTACGCGCCGGCGATGGGCACGATGTGGTCCTCTCGGGATCCGTAGATGTACACCGGAATGTCGACCTTGCTCAAGTCCACCTTCTCGCCGCAGACCGTGCACTTGCCGGGTTTCACGAGGTTGTTCTCGAAGTACGTGTTGCGCAGGTACCAGGTGTACATCGGGCCGGGCAGGTTGGTCGAATCGCTGTTCCAGTAGAGCAGGTCGAAAGGCGGCGGGGTCTCACCCTTGAGATAGTTACCCACCACATAGTTCCACACCAGGTCGTTCGGGCGCAGGAAGCTGAAGGTGGACGCGAGCTCCTGCCCCTTGAGGAGGCCGCCGCGGCCCAGCTGCATCTCACGGAATTTCACGAAGGCGTCGTCGATGAACAGGTCCAGCACGCCCGTGTCGGTGAAGTCGAGGAACGTGGTAAGCAGCGTAGCGGATGCGACCGGCTTCTCGCCTTTTGCCGCCAACACGCCCAGCGCCGTGCCGAGCAGCGTGCCGCCCACGCAGAAGCCGAGTGCGTTGATCTGCTTCGCGCCCGTGATCTCCTGCACCACGTCGATCGCCGTGAGCGGCCCGTCGCCGACGTAATCGTCCCAGGTCTTGTCCTTGAGTGAATCGTCGGGGTTGCGCCAGCTGATGACGAAGGTGCGGTGGCCTTCGCTCACCAGGTAGCGGATCAGGGAGTTCTCGGGCTGCAGGTCGAGGATATAGAACTTGTTGATGCAAGGCGGCACGACGAGGTATGGGCGCTCGTAGACCTTAGCGGTGAGAGGCTTATATTCGATCAGCTGGAACAGGTCGTTCTCGAAGACGACGGCGCCTTCCGTGGTAGCCACGTTCTTGCCGACTTCGAACACGCTTTCGTCTGTCATGGAGACATGGCCCTGCTGGATGTCCTTCAGCAGGTTCTGCACACCCTTGGCGATGCTTTCACCCTTTGTCTCGATGGCCTTGCGCTGCGCCTCGGCGTTGAGCGCCATGAAGTTGCTGGGCGCGGAGGCTGCCATCCATTGCTCGACCGCGAAACGCAGCCGGGCTTTGGTCTTGGCATCGGTCTCGGCCGCCTCAGCCAGGCCGAGCAGGGTGCGGGCATTGAGCAGGTATAGGGCCGCGGCGTAGCCCGCCACGGGGTTGGAGGACCACGCGTCGGATGCGAAGCGCTTATCCACTGCGGCGGGGTGGGTCGCGAGGCCCTTGTTCCAGAGCTCGGCCGCTTCGCTGAGGTAGGCTTGCTGCAAAGCCTGCAGTTTCTCGCTGGAAAAGCTCAGCTGCGGCATCGCCGGCATGCCGGAGTGCGTATCGAGCCCCCCGAAGGATTGAAGGGCTTTGGCCCATTGCTCGCCAAAGCCCTGCTGGAACTGCTGTGCTGCCTGCACCCAGGCTGATTCAGAATTCATTTTGTCTCCAGATACCCTGTTTTTCGAGGTTAACCTTAAGTATCTCACCAGTTATGTTGCAGTGCAACAATCAACACGCAATTAGCTTATGTACATCGTCGTTATCGCCTGGCTGTATGTCGCGCTCATGATGGCTGTGGCGGAAGCTACCAGCCCGATTGGCACCGTCGTCGGCGCCATCTTCACCTTTGTACTCTATGGCGTGGGGCCTGTGGCACTGGTGGTCTACCTGATGCGGGCGCCGGCACGTCGCAAGGCGATCAAGGCACGCGAAATGGCTGAGCTGGCGGCGGCCGCCGCCGCTGGTTCACACGAGCCAGATGCTGGCGGCGAAGCGCCCGCTGACGCGGTCGCGCCGGTGCGAAAAGAATCTTGAAGGATTGCTCACGGTGCACCACGCGCGGCTGCCGTCGTTACCGTAGACCTGCGTGATTCCCAACGCGGCGAGCCTGCGGCGTGCAAGGCCCGGCAGGTCGGCCAGCCATTTACCCTCGGCGTGCCCGTTGAACAGTGACGACGCGCCGATGTCGTGCGCTTCGAACGCGGCCTTCACTTCGGGCCCGACCTCGAATGCCTCGGGCCCGATACACGGCCCAAGCCAGGCAAAAGCGCCGGCGAGGTCGCCCTGCTGCCGCAGTGCATCGCACACGGACTCGAGGACCCCCCGGCCGCCCCCGCCGGCCAGCCCACGCCAGCCCGCATGGGCGGCCGCCACGGCGCAGCCGTCAGCGCTTGCGAACAGCACGGGCAGGCAATCGGCCACCATGATCGTGCATGCCAGGCCGGCGTCGGTCGTGATGCATCCGTCGGCTTCGGTGCCGTCCGGTGTATCCGAAGTCAATCGCACCGTGCGTGAGCCATGCACTTGCCGCAGAAAGACCGGTCGCGCGCCGATGGCCTGCTGGAATATCGCGCGGTTTTGCGAGACGCGATCCGGATCGTCGCCGACATGGTCGCCGAGGTTCAAGCTGTCGTAGGGCGCTGCGGATACCCCGCCCGCGCGCGTCGTGCATGCCGCTCGAACATTCGGCGGCGCAGGCCAGTCGGGAACCATCCAGGCGGCTGGGAGCATCATTCAGGCCTCGTTGTCGGGGCAGCTCGAAGGCTGCGCCTTCTGGAAGGCAGGAAGCGCCATGCAGGCGTCGAACGCGGCCATGGTGCGGGGCAGCCCGTCGAAGCTCGTGTTGACGCGGCGGCCGTTGAAGATCTGCGGCACGAGGCAGCAGTCGGCCAGCGTGGGCGTTTCTCCGTAGCAGTAGGTCGATGCGGGCATGCGCGACAGCTCGCGCTCGAACGCCTCCAGCCCCTCACGGACCCAGTGCCTGTACCAGTCGTTCTTGGTTTCCTCTTGCACCTTCAGCTCGCGCACCAGGTACTTCAAGACGCGCAGATTGTTCAGCGGGTGGATCTCGCACGCGATCATCTGCGCGAGCGCACGCACCTTCGCGCGACCCAGCGCGTCGCGCGGGAGCAAAGGCGGTTCGGGATGCGTCTCGTCTAGGTATTCGATGATGGCCATCGACTGCCCCAGGTGTTCGCCCTCATCGGTCTGCAGTGTCGGCACCAGCAGGGCCGGTGAGACGGCGGCGTAGCCGGGCTGCTTGTGCTCACCCTTGACCAGGTGCACGGGCACGTACTCGTAGCCCAGGCCCTTGAGCTCGAGCGCGATGCGCACGCGGAAGGACGCCGACGATCGAAAATAGTTGTACAGCTTCATGCGTGCAAGGATAAACCGATCAGGGCTCGGGTGTACCAGGGGCGCGCTACACTGATTTCACCATGAAGTCCGAACAGAACGAACTCCTCACGCGCGTCGGGACGGGCACGGCCTGCGGCGCTCTACTGCGCAGCTACTGGCAGCCGGTGGCGCTGGTGGACGAATTCAACCCCGCGCTCGACCCGCCCATGGCTCAGCGGCCAGTCAAGGCCGTGCGCGCGCTCGGGCAGGACATGGTGCTGTTCAAGGATGCGCAAGGGGCGTGGGGCCTGCTGGACCGCGGCTGCCCGCATCGCGGTGCCGATCTTTCGTTCGGCCGCAACGAAGGCGACGGCCTGCGCTGCCCCTTCCATGGCTGGAAATTCGATACCACCGGCAAGTGCCTGGACACGCCCGCCGAGCCCGCGGGCAGCAAGCTGTGCGAGCGCGTGCGCCAGCGCAGCTACCCGGTGCTTGAAAAAAGCGGCATCCTCTTCGCGTGGCTGGGCGAAGAAAGCTCCACCCCGCCGCCCTTCCCCCACTTCGACTGCTTCGACGCGCCCTCCTCCCACACCTTTGCGTTCAAGGGCATGTGGCAGTGCAATTGGCTGCAGGCTTTCGAGGTCGGCATCGATCCTGCGCACCCCTCGTTCCTCCACCGCTTCCTCTCCGATGAACCGCTGGAGGCGATCGGCCAGAACGCGGCCGGCAAGCAGTTCCGCAGCGCAAGCGCAGGCGACGCCGGCGGCGAACGCTGGCCGATGACGCGCATCATGCGCGAGTTCCACCAGCCCGAGATCAGCTTCGAGCCGCAACCCTGGGGCATGCAGCTCACGGCGTTGCGGCCCATGACCGATGCGCTCACGCACGTTCGCATCACGCAGGCGATCTTCCCCCACACCTTCGTGATCCCGCTGTCCGAGACGCTCACCATCACGCAGATGCACCTGCCGGTGGATGACACCCACACCTACTGGTATTCCCTCTTCACCAGCTTCGCCGGGCCGGTGGACAAGGAAGCCATGCGCAACCAACGCCTGCAGTACATCCAGCTGCCTGATTACTTGCCCAAGTCCGGGCGACATAACCACTGGGGCTTTAACCCGGACGAGCAGCGCACGCAGACTTACCTCGGCATGGGCGAGGACGATATCAACGTCCACGACCAGTGGGCGGTGGAGAGCATGGGCGCCATCCAGGACCGCACCCGAGAGCACCTGGGCACCAGCGATAAAGTGATCATGGCCAACCGCCGGATGCTGCTGAAGGCGATCGAGACGGTGCAGGCGGGCGGTGTTGCGCCGGGTGTGGCGGACGCCGCGCAGGCTGCGGCGATGGCGGGGCCAGACACGGTGGACGGCATCGCGCCCGCGGGCACCTGGCCCGAGTGGTGGCGCGCGCAGGTGAAGGCCAAGCGCGATGGCGCGCCGTGGGCCCGAGCCACGGCGCCCGTGGTGCCTGCATGACGACCTTCGCGCAGCGCTGCGGCATCCACGATGAGGAGCGCGAACAGGCCTTGCGCCGGACAACGCGCCTGATCGACGCCACCGGGCTCGAGCTGGTGCGCTTTGCCTGGTGCGACATGCATGGCATGACACGCGGCAAGACACTCGTCGCCTCTGCCGCGGCGCGGGCGATGCACGAAGGTGTCGGAATGGTCAGCACCTTGATGCTCAAGGACAGCTCGGACCGCACCGCGTTCAAGGTGTTCGAGCCCGGCGGCGCGGCGGACCTTCCCGGTTTCGAGTTCGCGAGCAATCTGTTGCTGCTGGCCGACCCGGCCAGCTTCCGGCAACTGCCCTGGACACCCTCCACAGGGTGGGTCTGCGGCCAGCCCTGGTTCCAGGACGGCCGGCCGGTGGAACTGGACACGCGGCGCGTGCTGCAGCGCGCATTGGGCCGCCTCGCCGACGCGGGGCTTTCCATGAAATGCGGCCTGGAGATCGAATTCCACATCTACCGCATCGAAGACACCAAGGCGCAGCTCGATCCCGACCAGGCCGGCTGGCCCGGCCCTCCTCCCGCGGTCAGCATGATCCACCCCGGCTACAGCCTGCTCATGGAAGCCTGCTACGACATGGCCGAGGAGCCGCTGCGCATCGTGCAGCACACAGCGCAAGCGCTGGGCCTGCCGCTGCTGTCGCTGGAAGTCGAACTCGGGCCGAGCCAGGTCGAGGCCGTGTTCGAAGCCACCGACGCGCTGGCAGCCGCGGACAACATGGTGCTGTTTCGCAATGCCGTGAAGCAGGCGCTTCGCCGCGCGGGCTACCACGCGAGCTTCATGTGCCGCCCGCCCTTCCCAAACATCATGTCCAGCGGATGGCACCTGCACCAATCGCTGCTGGACGCGCGCACGGGCCGCAACGTGTTTTGCCGCGAGGTGCCCGCGGACGGCACGACGCCCGCCGATGCCGCTTACACGCTCTCGGCAACCGGCGAGCACTATCTGGCCGGCTTGCTGGAACACGCGCGCGCCATGGCGGTGTTCTGCACGCCGACCGTGAACGGTTTCGGGCGCTTCCGCCCCAATGCGCTCGCGCCGCAATCGGTACTGTGGGGCCGCGATAACCGCGGCGCGATGCTGCGGGTGATCGGCGAATGCGGCGACGCGGCCACCCGCATCGAGAACCGCATCGGCGAGCCCGCCGCCAACCCCTACCTGTACATGGCCTCGCAGATTCACGCCGGCCTGGACGGCATAGCGCGCCGGCTGAAGGCGCCGCCGGCCACCGACGCACCCTATGGTTCCTCCGCCGCGAAGCTGCCAACGAGCCTGGGTGAAGCGCTGGAAGCGCTGCGCGCAGACACAGTGCTCACCGCCGGCTTCGGCGAGGCTTTCGTCGACTACTTCGACCGCGTCAAGCAGTCTGAGCTTTCCCGCTGGGAGCAGGCCGAGGACAAGGACGACTTCCAGCGCCGCGAATATTTCAGCCGCTTCTGATGATCACCGTTCACTTCATCGACAGTGCCGGCGCGGCAAAGCGCCTCGAATGCAAGACCGGCCAGAGCCTGATGCAGGCGGCCGTGAAAGCCAACGTCGCCGGCATCGAAGGCGAGTGCGGCGGCATGATGACCTGCGGCACCTGCCACGTGTACGTGCACGAACCGCATGCCAGCGCCCTGCCGGCACCCGAAGCGGATGAAGACAGCATGCTGGAATACACGGCCTCGCCGCGCCGCGCCAACAGCCGCCTTTCGTGTCAGGTCCAGCTGGCCGAAGCGATGGACGGCCTCACGGTAGACTTGCCCGAGAGCCAATACTGAAAGCCAAGAAACATGATCCTCGAAATCGCGGAAATCCGGATCGCACCCGGCCAGCAGGCTGCCTTCGACGAAGCCATCCAGCGTGCGCTGACCACCGTGGCCTCGCAGGCCAAGGGCATGCGAGGCTACAAGGTCAACAAGTGCATCGAGTCGCCCGAGCGCTATGTGCTGCAGATCTTCTGGGACACGCTGGAAGACCACACCGTGGGGTTTCGCCAGGGCCCCCTCTTCGCGCAGTGGCGGGCCATCATCGGCCCGTTCTTCGCGAGCCCCCCGGTGGTGGAGCACTTCACACTCCTCACCAAGAGCGACATGCCATAAAAAAGGGGCCCGATGGGCCCCTTGCTCGTACCGGCTGGCTTACCTCGCAGCGAGGTTGGCCTTTTCACCCAGGAATATCTCCACGCGCCTGTTCTGCGCCCGGCCCGCTTCGCTTCTGTTGTCTGCAATCGGCTCGCGCTCGCCGCGGCCGGCAATCACGATGCGATTCGGGTCCACGCCGCGCGCCGCCAGGTACTGCCGGGCCGCTGACGCCCGCTGCACCGACAGCGGATCGTTCACGGCGTCCGAGCCCGTGTTGTCGGTGTGCCCGATGATGCGGATCTCGGTGTTGGGCTGGCTGGACAGGCCGCTCGCGAACTGGTCCAGGATCGGCCGCATGTTGGGCTTGATGTCCGCGCGCCCCGTGTCGAACGAGACGTCGCTCGGGATGTTGAGCTTGAGCTGGTTGTCCGGCGTCTGGCTCACCTGCACGCCGGACCCCATGGTGGCGCGTTCCATCGCCATCTTCTTGTCCTGCATGTGCTTCGACCACACATAGCCGCCCGCGGCGCCCAGCAGGCCGCCCACGACCGCGCCCCGGGTGTCGCCGCCGATCGCGGCTCCGGCCAGCGCACCGACACCCGCGCCGACGGCGGTGCCCTTCTGTGTCTGCGACAGGTTGCCCATGTTCATATCCGCGCAGCCGGCGACGGCAATAACCGCGGCACTCATCGCGATGCCCAGCGTACGGCCCTTGAATTGGACGTTGTTCATATGCGTTCCTTTCTCGGTGAAGCACTAAGCATTGAACTTCCACGGCGATCCGGCGGCAACGCCCACGGGCTGAATTCCCTGTAGGACTACGCCCTCAACTATTGCGCTGTCAGATCGCTTCGTGGCCCGCAACGAGCTTGCCGAGCAGCTCCACCAATTGCCGCCGCTCGGCTGCTTCGAGCGGGCCGAGGATGCGGCTTTGCGCCTTGGCCACGGCGCGCTTCATTCGCAGCGCCGCCTGCGCGCCCTCGGGTGTCACCCACAAGCGCTTGCGGCGCCGATCCCCGGCGTCGGGCTCGCGTCGCACCCAGCCTTTGGTTTCGAGCCGCCCGATGACGGAGCCGAACGTCGCCGGATCGAACGCGACCTTCCCCGCCAGCGTCACCTGGTCCTCGCCCGGATCGTCGATCAGCGCGTTGAGAATGGCGAACTGAACGGGCGTCGTATCGAAATCCCCCGTCTCTTCCATGAAGATCGCAACGGCGACCTGATGCGCCCGCCGGATGAGGTGGCCCGGCGCGTGCTGGAAATCGTAGCTTTTCGCCATGGCGCGAGTGTAGCGAGGGCCTGCCGCTTGCACGCGACGAACATAATACGTATGCTTAGCATTTGCCCAAAAAGCACCCAGACAACGACTCCATGGCCCAGCCCTTGAATCTGCTTGTTGCCGGTGGCGGCATCGGCGGCCTCGCCGCCGCGTACGTGCTCGCGCGTGGTGGCCACCGCGTCACGGTGCTGGAGCAGTCGGCGGCATTCGGCGAGATCGGCGCGGGAATCCAGCTGGGCCCGAACATCTTCAAGATGTTCGAGTACCTGGGGCTGACCGAGGCCGTGAGCCGCGTGGCATTCTTCCCGCCCGGACTGGGCATGAACGATGTGCGTACCGGCGAAAAGGTGGTGCGCGTGCCCTTGGGCGACACGGCGCTGGCCGCCTATGGCTACCCGTACGGCGTGATCTACCGCGCCGACCTGCACCAAGTCTTCCTGGACGCATGCCGGGCATCGCCGAACGTCACGCTGCGCACCTCCAGCAAGGTCGAATCCTTCGAGCAGGACGGCGCGGGCGTGCGCGTCCACCTTGCCGGCGGGGAAGCGCTTCAGGGCGACGCGATGATCGGCGCCGACGGTCTGTGGAGCCATACTCGCGAGGCCGTTGTCGGCGACGGAAAACCGCGCGTATCTGGCCATATCGCGTACCGCGCCGTACTCAAGCGCGAGGACGTCCCCTCGCATCTGTGGAGCGACGATGTGCTGCTGTGGGGTGGCGAGAAGACCCACCTGGTTCACTATCCGCTGCGACGCGGCGAGCTGTTCAACCTCGTGGCCGTCTTCCACAGCAACAAGTACGACGAAGGTTGGAACACGTTCGGCGACACGGCCGAACTCAACGAGCGCTTCGCGCAGGCGGTGCCGCAAGTCAGGGAACTACTCGGCAAGATAGAGACCTGGAGGATGTGGGTGCTTTGCGATCGCGAACCGGTGAAGAACTGGAGCGACCGTCGCGTGACGCTGCTGGGCGATGCCGCGCACCCGATGCTGCAGTACCTGGCGCAGGGCGCAGGCCAGGCCATCGAAGACGCCGTCGTGCTCGGCGAAGCGCTGCGCGTCACGCAGGGTCATGTCGAGGACGCGTTCCTGAAATACCAGCAGGCCCGTTACCTGCGCACCGGCCGCGTGCAGCTCACCGCACGCTTCTATGGCGACATCTACCATGCGGCGGGTGTGCAGCGGGAGCTGCGCAACCGCATGTTCCAGAGCGGCACCGAGTCTGCGGGCTTCGCTGGCCTCAAGTGGATGTACGAGGGCATCGACCCACAGCGCCTTTTTGATTGAACAGCTAATGCAACCCTCACTGACCGAACCCAGCCGCCAGACGGCCATCCTGGGCGAGTACGAAGTCGTCGTCCTCGGCGGCGGGCCCGCGGGCATCGCGGCCGCCGTGGCCGCGGCGCGCGCCGGCCGCACCACGTTGCTCGTCGAGCGCTACGGCTTCCTTGGCGGTATGGGCACCGCCGCGGGCGTCACCAACTTCTGCGGCCTGCACGCCAACGTGCACGGAGACATCCGGCAGGTGGTGCATGGGGTAGCCGATGACCTGCTGGCGCGAATCGACATCCTGGGGGGCCTGAACGCGCCGCATCACCTGTTCGGCAAGACGGTGGCCCAGGCCTACGACACGGCGGCCTACAAGATCGCCGCCGACGACCTGATGGTTTCGGCCGGCGTGAACGTGCTGTTTCATGCCCTTGCCGCCGGCGTTCTCATGGAGTCGCCGGGCCGCGTGAAGGCCCTGCTGGTCGAAACCAAGTCCGGACGGCGCGCCGTCATCGGGCGTGTGTTCATCGATTGTTCGGGCGACGGCGATCTTGCCGCCTGGGCCGGTGCGCCTTATGAAAAGGGCGATGGCCTCGGCAACATGCTGTACCCCTCGACCATGTTCCGCATCAACGGTGTCGACCCGCAGCGCGCCGGCCGGGCCTGGGAGCTCATCCCACGGCTGATGCTCGAGGCGGAGGCGGCGGGCCGCTACAGTTTTCCCCGCAAGACGCCCATCGTGCGGCCGCAAAAGAGCGGCATCGAATGGCGCGTCAACCTCACGCAGCTTGCCAATGAACAAGGCAACGCGATGGACGGCACCAATGCGCAGGAGCTGAGCGATGCCGAAATACTCGGCCGCCGCCAGATCGCCAGTGTCGCGAACTTCCTGAAGGAAGTGCCCGGCTTCGAGAACTCCTACATCGTCGACATCGCGCCGCAGGTCGGCATTCGCGAAACCCGGCGCGTCCAGGGCCGCTACATGCTCACCGAAGCCGATGTGCTGGAGTGCGCAAGCTTTGACGACACGGTGGGCGTCAACGGCTGGCCGCTCGAGCTTCACCTGAAAGGCGACGTCGAGTTTCGCTGGCCGAAGATTCCCGAGAGCCGCGGGTTCAATCACCTGCCCTATCGCATGACCGTCCCCCTCGGCCTGGACAACCTGTGGGTGGCGGGCCGCTGTGCCTCGATGACGCACGAAGCGCAATCGGCCGCGCGCGTGACAGGCGCCTGCTTCGTGATGGGCCAGGCGGCGGGCACGGCTGCGCACCTGGCGCTCAAGGAAGGCACCACAGCTGCCGAAGTCGATATCCCGACATTGCAGGCGCGCCTCGAATCGCAAGGCGCCTGGCTGGGCCGCATCCGGTAACAGCCGCACGGAGACACCCATGAACGCACCCCACCCCACCGCCCTGTCGCGCGAACAGCTCTATCGCGAAATGGCCCCTCACAACCTCACACCGCTATGGGAGGTGCTGCACGCACTCGTGCCGCCGCAACCCAAAACGCCCTGCGTTCCCGCGCTGTGGAAATACGACGAGGTCCGGCCCTTCCTCATGCGCGCGGGCGAAGCCATCACCGCCGACGAGGCGGTGCGCCGCGTACTAATACTCGAGAACCCCGCCTTGCGCGGCCAGTCGGCGGTAACCCAGTCGCTGTATGCCGGCCTGCAGCTGATCCTGCCCGGCGAAGTGGCGCCTAGTCACCGCCACACGCAAAGCGCGCTGCGCTTCATCGTCGAAGGTTCGGGCGCGTACACGGCCGTGGACGGCGAGCGCACGACGATGCACCCCGGCGACTTCATCATCACCCCTAGCTGGACCTGGCACGACCATGGGAACGAGGCCGGCGGGCCGGTGGTCTGGCTGGATGGCCTGGACATCCCGATGATCCGTTTCTTCGATGCCGGTTTCGCAGAAAACGACACCGCCCGGTCGCAAGCCGTCACGCGTGCCGAGGGCACGAGCCTGGCCCGCTACGGGCACAACATGGCGCCCGTGCGGCATGACGCGCCGTTCGGCGCGACTTCGCCGATCTTCAGCTACCCGTACGAGCGCAGCCGCGAAGCGCTGGAACGGCTGGAGCGCGATACGCCCGTCGACGCGTGGGACGGCGTCAAGCTGCGCTACCTCAATCCGCTGACCGGCGGCTCGCCGATGCCGACCATGGCGACGTTCATGCAGAGGCTGCCCCATGGATTCGCCGGCAAGGCCTGGCGGCAAACCGATGGCGCGGTCTACAGCGTCGTCGAGGGCCAGGGCGAGGCCGTCGTCGAGAACGGCGACAAGACCTGGCGCTTCGAGTTCGGCCCGCGCGACCATTTCGTCGTGCCGTCGTGGCACACTGCGCGCTTCGCGTCGGAGCCCGGCTGCGTACTGTTCAGTTTTTCCGACCGCCCGGTGCACCAGGCCCTGGGCATCCATCACGAAGAAAGGTTGTCATGAGCTACGTTTTCAATCCCGCGCCGGTTGCCACCGTGCCGGTCGTCGGGCGCGCCGAGCGCTTTCCGGTCCACCGCATCTACTGCGTAGGCCGCAACTACGAAGAGCACGCCAAGGAAATGGGCTTCACCGGCCGCGAGCCGCCCTTCTTTTTCCTCAAGCCCGCCGACGCCGTGGTGCCGGTGAACGCCGGCGAGACCGGGACGATGGCGTATCCCAGCCTCACGAGCAACCTGCACCATGAGATCGAGCTGGTGGTGGCCATTGGCACGGGCGGCAAGAACATCAAGGCCGCGGATGCGCAAAAGCACATCTTCGGCTACGCGGTCGGGCTGGACATGACCCGCCGCGACCTGCAAGGTGAGATGAAGAAGCAAGGCCGCCCGTGGTGCATCGGCAAGGCGTTCGATCAGTCCGCCCCGATCGGGCCCATCACGCCCACCGCGCAGGCCGGTGACGTCACCAACGCCGAAATTTATGTGCAAGTCAACGGCCAGGACCGCCAGCGCAGCAACGTCTCCAAACTGATCTGGAACATCGGCGAGACCATCGAGCATCTCTCCGCGGCCTGGGAACTGCAGCCCGGCGACCTGATCTTCACCGGCACGCCGGAGGGCGTTGCGGCCGTAGCCGCAGGCGATACCTTGGTCGGCGGCGTCGCCGGGCTGGGCACGCTGACCGTGCGCATCCAGGCTTAACAGCTATAACAGCCCGGCATGGCAGACCGGCCCTGCCGTGCCAAAATCGGTTGCCACCGCCGTCCGATGGCGCGCGGATGAGACCGCCTGACCACAACAACAAGAGGAGCTGCGTTTGCGCGTCCTGGAAACCCTGGCCAAGTTCTGCGCCATCCTGGCCGGAGTGCTGCTGACCGGCATCACGCTGATGACCTGCGGCAGCCTGATCGGCCGCAACACGGTCGGCGTCTCGATCGTCGGTGCGTTCGAGCTCACCGGCGTGGCGGCCGGCGCGGCCATCGCGTTGTTCATGCCGCTCGCCCAGATGCGCCGCGGCAACATCATCGTCGACTTTTTCACCGCGCACGTCAGTGAGCGCACCAACGACCGGCTTGACCGCTTCGGCGCGTTGCTGCTGGCGCTGATTTTCGCGTTGCTCGCCTGGCGCACTTCGCTCGGCGGCATCAACAGCTATTCCAGCGGCTCGGAGACGCAGATCATGGGCTTTCCCGAGTGGGTTGTATACGCGACGATGGTGCCGGCATTCGTGCTGGCGGGGCTGATCGCGCTGTGGCAGGCGGCCTTCGGCTTCGGCGGAACCCGTGAAGGCGAGGACGCGGCGATATGACTCCCCTTACCCTCACCGCCCTGATCTTCGGCACCATGCTGATGTTGATGGCGATCCGTGTGCCGATCGCCGTCAGCATGTTCAGCGCCGGGGCCATCGGCTATGTCGCGCAGACCGGCTGGCTGCCTTTTTCCAACTTCCTCAACACGCAGGCCTTCGCGCGGTTCGCCAGTTACGACCTGTCGGTGATCCCCCTGTTCATCCTCATGGGGCACTTTGCCACCAAGGGCGGGATCAGCAGGGCGCTGTTCGAGTTCGCGGCCGCCGTGATGGGTCGCTTCAAGGGCGGCCTCGCGATGGCCTCTCTGCTCGCCTGCGCCGCCTTCGGCGCCATCAGCGGCTCCTCCGTCGCCACCGCCGCGACCATCACGAGTGTCGCCCTGCCGGAGATGCGCCGCCACGGCTATTCGGGGCGTCTTGCCACCGGGACACTCGCGGCCGGGGGCACCCTGGGTATCCAGCTGCCGCCTTCGATCGTCCTGGTGATCTACGCGATCCTGACCGAGCAGAACATCAGCAAACTATTCGCCGCCGCGGTGCTGCCCGGCATCATCGCGATGTGCGGCTACATGATCGCCGTGGCCATCTACGTGCGGCTGGTGCCCGGGCATGCGCCCGATGTCGACGCCGATGACGCGCCGCCGCCCATGACCTTGCGCGCGGTGGCCGGCGTACTGCCGATCCTGGTGATCTTCCTGCTGGTGTTCGGCGGAATCTACGGTGGGTTCTTCACGCCCACGGAGGGCGCCGCGGTGGGCGCTGCGACGACCTTCCTCACCGCTTTGGTTAAAGGCGAGATGACCCTGGCGAAGCTGAAAGAGTGTTTCTACGGAACAGCGATCAGCGCGGCCATGATCTTCCTCATCTTCCTCGGCGCCGACCTGATGAACTCGGCACTGGCGCTCACGCAGGTCCCTAACCAGCTTGCGTCGCTTGTCGGCAGCTGGGGCGTGTCGCCGCTGATCGTGGTGGTTGCGATCCTGCTCTTCTACGTGTTGCTGGGCGCAGTCATGGACGAGCTGTCCATGCTGCTGCTGACGATCCCGATCTTCTTCCCGATTATCATGACCCTCGATTTCGGCATGCCCAAGGAGTCGGCCGCGATCTGGTTCGGAATCATGGTGCTCATGACCGTGGGTTTCGGGCTCATCGCCCCACCCGTGGGCCTGAACGTCTACATCGTGAACGGCCTTGCCCGGGACGTGCCCATGGGCGAGACCTACCGCGGCGTGATGCCGTTCCTGGTGAGCGATGTGCTGCGCACCATGCTGTTCCTGTTCTTTCCGATCATTCCCTTGTGGCTCGTCGGCTTCATCAAATGATTTACGGGTAAGCCCGCAAGGCGGAAAGCCGGGATCTGCGTTTTACTTCCATCGTCCAAGGAGACTGTCCAATGATTCACCGTCGTACCCTTCTGAAGTCCGGCGCCGCCGTGGCGCTTGCAGCCCCCGGCCTGTCCGGCCTCGCCCAGCAGGCCGTCACCCTCAAGTTCCACACGTTCATGGCGCCGCAGTCCAATGTGTGGCTCACGATGCACAAGGCCTGGATGGACCAGGTCGAGAAAGCGTCCGGCGGGCGCATCAAGTTCGAGGGCTACCCGGCCATGCAGCTCGGAGGCACCCCCGTGCAGCTGTACGACCAGGCCAAGGACGGCGTGGTCGACATCGTATGGACCCTGCCCGGCAATACCGCCGGCCGCTTCCCGCGGATCGAAGTCTTCGAGCTGCCGTTCATGATGAACAATGCCGAGGCTACGTCCAAAGCCTACTGGGAATACGTGCAGACCGTCGCGCCTGATGAATTCAAGGACGTCCAGACGCTCGCGCTGCATGTCCACGGGCCCGGCATGTTCCACACCAAGGAAAAACTGATCAAGACCGCGGACGACCTGAAGGGCCTGAAGGTGCGCGGCCCCACCCGCCAGATCACCAAGATGCTCGGCTACCTCGGGGCCACGCCGGTGGGCATGCCACTGCCTCAGATCCCCGATGCGCTCTCCAAGGGCACCATCGACGGCTGCGTGATCCCCTGGGAGGTAGTGCCCTCGGTCAAGGTGCACGAGCTCACCAAGTTCCACAGCGAGTTCGAACCGGCAGGCGGCGCGCTCTACACGACGACCTTCGTGATGGCGATGAACAAGGCCAAGTACAACTCGCTCGCGCCTGACCTGAAGAAGGTGATCGACGCCCATTCCGGCCTCAACACCTCCGGCTGGCTGGGCAAGGTGCAGCAGGGCAACGACGCGATCGGCCGCAAGTCGGCCGTCGATCGCAAGAACACCATCCACAACATCTCCGCGGCAGATGCACAGGAGTTCAAGCGCAAGGCCCGGCTCGTCGAAGTCGAGTGGGTTGAGGACATGACCAAACGCGGCCACGACGGCAAGAAACTGCTGGACACGGCGCGCGCGCTGATCGAAAAGCACGGTAAGGCCGCTGCGGCGCCCGCGAAGAAGGCGTAAACCGCGCCTTGCCGGGGGCCGCCCGGCCGAGGCACGAGGGCCCCTTGGGGCCCTTCCTCGTTTACGGCTTAACATTGCGCCAATGACCTTGCGCACCCCCATCAAGCATTGCCGCAATTGCGGCGCCTCGGTGGTGTACCGCGTGCCCGACGACGGCGACACCCACGAGCGCGCCGTCTGCCCGGCCTGCGACACCATCCACTACGAAAATCCGCTGAACGTCGTCGGCACCGTGCCCTATTGGGGCGAACAGGTGCTGCTTTGCAAGCGCAACATCGAGCCGCGCTGGGGCAAATGGACGCTGCCGGCAGGCTTCATGGAACTGGCTGAAACCACGATCGAGGGTGCCGCGCGCGAAACGCACGAGGAAGCCGGCGCACAGTTCGAGATGGAGGGCCTGTTCACGGTGCTGAGCGTGCCGCGCGTGGGCCAGGTCCACCTGTTCTACCGTGCCCGCCTGCTCTCTGACCGGTTCGATCCCGGCCACGAAACGATCGAGGCACGGCTGTTCAACGAAGAGGACATTCCGTGGGAGGAAATCTCGTTTCGAACGGTGCGCGAGACGCTGCTGCGGTTTTTCGAAGACCGTCGCAAGGGGCACTTCGAGGTGCACAACATCGATATCGTCTAGCTTACTGCGGACCCTGCCTGATCTTGCTGTCTTCGCGCAGGCGGATTTCCGCGCGGCGCTGGACGCACAGCGGGTGGTTGCGTGTGCCCGGCTTGGCGCACTGCTCGGCAAGGCAGAACTCCTTCGACAGGAACACCTTGTCCTTGCACTGATCCACCGGACTGGCTGCGGCTGCGGCTGCGGCTGCGGTTGTGGTTGCGGGCGCCGGACGCGCCTCCTCGCGCACCGACACCGGCACAGGAGCAGCCGCGCGCGTGGTCTCGACCACCAACGCCGGAGCGACCTTCGGCTTCGCGGCTGTCGCCACACGGCGCGATGCGCTTGCGGGCTTGGCCGGACTGCTGGCGGCAACCAGCGGGTGCGCGCCTGCGGCAGGTACGGTGGCCAAGGCATGGCTTGCAGAAGGCGATGAGGAAGCGGCAGCGAGCGGCGTAGACGCGGGAGCCGAGGCCGCGCTCATGGGCGCATCGCCTGGCTTTGGGGCATTGCTACCAGACATCATCATCACCGCCACGATCCCCGCGACGGCCACCCCGCCAAGAGCCGCGAACACCGCAACCGGTGGTTTCTTGTGCGCCGTAACGGGCGCAGTCGGCGGCGGTATCGGCGCTGGCGATTTCGGTGGCGGCGGGACAGGCTCCTCGATCTGTTCCGTGGCTGGCGTGACTTCCGGGGTCGCGATGGTGTCCATGTCCGAGCCGGATGTTCCCGCTGTGCCTGTTTCGGTGGCAAGCGCCACGGCAGCCGCTGGCTGCGCGACGAAGGAAGGCGTTGTGCCCGACGGCATCAGGCGCGTCGCTTCCACGTCCTGGTCCTGCGGCATGGACGTACCGCTCAGGATGGTCTCGTCGGGCGAGGTGTTGTTCGATGAGAGCTTGCGCAGGCGCTTTCGCGCCAGGTCGGCATAGATGCCATCGGGGAATTTCGCAAGAAAACCATCGAGCTCGTCCGGCTCGGTGGAATCCTTGATGTCCTTCCAGTAGACCAGCTCGAGTTCCTGGGTGACGCTTGAACCGCTGCTGACAGCGGCACCCGACCCGCTGCCTGTCCGTACACCCTTGGAACCCGTGCCCGCGCCTTCGGCCTGCTTGAATGGGTTGGCCGGGGGGACGACAGTGGCATCTTCGGCACGGCGGCTGGCCGATTGCAGCGCACTCGCGAAATCGCGCGCTGTCGCGAATCGTTGCTCGCGGTCCTTCGCCAGCGCACGGGCCACCACCGCGTCGATCGCAGCGGGCAGCCGGGCATTGAACGAGCTGGGTGGCGCAGGCGTATGGCCGATGATCTGGTGGATGATGGAAAAATCGTTGTCGCCGTCGAACGGGCGCTTGTCCGTCAGCAGCTGGTAGAGCACCACACCCACCGAAAACAGGTCTGCGCGCGAGTCGATCTTCTGCCCCTGAACCTGCTCGGGCGACATGTACTTCAGCGTGCCAACCATGCTGCCCTGCGTGCGCGTGGCCTCGCCGGAATCCTGGATGCGGGCGACGCCGAAATCGGTCAGCTTGACGCGCCCGCCCGGCTCGATCAGGAGGTTCGCGGGCTTGATGTCGCGGTGCACGATGCCCTGCTTGTGCGCGTAATCCAGCCCGGACAGCAAGTCCCTCACCATCTTGAGCGACTGCTCCAGCGAATATCGCACCCCCTTGTCCAGGTGGTACTTCATGTCATCGCCCTGGATGTACTCCATGACCAGGAAGGCGATGTCGCCGTCGCGGTCGGAGTCGTAGACGCTGACGATGTTGGGATGCTGCAGGCGGGCGGCGGAGCGAGCCTCGGTGCGAAAGCGGTGCTCGTATTCGGCGGCCGCCTCTTCGGAGAGGTTCTCCACCTTGACCGTCTTGATCGCTACGCGGCGATCGAGGTTCGGGTCCCGGCCTTCGTAGACGATCCCCATCGCGCCTTTTCCGAGAACGCGTACGAGTTCATAGCGGCCAAGCTTCTTGAGACTCACGACAACAGGCGTCCGGGTAGCGAGGAGGAGCCGATTCTAGCCTGCGGCTCAACAATACACGTCATGGCTATGGCGAGGGTGTCTCCCGGCGGATACGCAGGCTTTCCCTCAGATACGCGGCAAAGTACTTGTCGGCGCCGTCGCGCGCCTGGCAGCGCCCGCTTGCGGATCAGGCCTTCACCGAGAACACGACGAGCGGGGGACTCTCGGCGTCGCGTTCGCAGCCCAGGGTGATCTGCCCTTGTCCCACCAGGTAGCACTCGGTGCGACGCAAAATGACAGGCTCGCTCTGGTTGCCCAAGTAGACCCAGGTGCCGAAACTGGAGTTGTCGCCGAGGATGAAATGGCCGCCGCGCCACTCCACGGTGGCATGCACGCGCGAGACACGCGCATCGTTGATCGACAGCGAAGCCGTTGTGGCGCGGCCTAGCGTGAGCTTCTCGCCCTGGGGCGCCAGCCGCAAGGTCTGGCCAATCGCCGACAGCTCGATCTGGCTCGACTTGTTCGCCTTGAACATCGACCCGCCCATCACGGTTTCGTCGGCGTCGTGCCCCGCCTGCCACTCCACCCGGAACACCTCCGTCGCTTCGGACTTGCCGCGCAGGTACATCGGCCCCAGGGTGCGCATCTGCGACATCTGCAGGGGCGGCAACGCGTCGCGCACGCGCTGGCTCGTGAGGATCTGTTCAGCCCCCGCGAGATCGGCCAGGCGCGCCGCGCTGTTCACGGCATCACCATAGCAGTCGCCGTCGATCTCCACCACCTCGCCCGCCTCGACGCCCATCTGCATCTGCACCGGCTTGCCCGTGCCGCCGGGATAGACCGGCTTTTCCTGCAGGCGCTTCTGGATCGCGATGCACGCGGCCAGCGCATCGCCCTCGTACGGGAAGACGACGAAAAGCCCATCGCCGAGCAGCTTGACCACGCGACCGTTGTGCTGCTCGAAGGTCTTGGAAAGGGCGCCTGTCAGCTGCGTGACGAAGCGTCCGGCGGTCTCGTCGCCGAGGCGCTCGAAGATGCCGGTGCTGCCGACCAGGTCCGCGAATACGACGGTGGCCACGATGTATCAGCGTCCCCAAATGGTTTTGTGGGTAGAGGGCATTCCGCAAGGATTTTATGCGCGCGGGCCTGGAGCACAAAGCTGGCGGCCGCGGCGCAAGAAAAAGAAGGCGCTGGCCACGGAATATCCGGTCAGCCCCTCACACTGCCCGGCTCAAGCCTCCCAACGCTTGCGCGTTGAGCACCTGCAGGTCAGTTGCGGTCCTGCTTCGCCAGCCACGGGCGCGCTGCGGACGCACCCATGGAGCTTCCTGACGGTGTTGTCTGTGAGGGGGCAGAAGTAGCGCCCGCTTCCGAAGCCTGTGTGGATGTGATGCCTGGCGTGGGGCCCGCGACAGCCGCAGTCGCGGCCACATTGCCGGCGCCATGGATGGATAGCGCGCTCGGAACCGTGACACTCGGTGACGCCGTGGTGCCGCCGCCCGAAACCGCGACGGAGCCGCCAGACCCTGTGCCGCCCGTCGTCGGGGCGCCAACCGTCGTTCCGCCCGTTGCCGTTCCGCCTGTCGTCGTTCCGCCTGTGTTGGTCGTGCCACCTGTGGTCGTGCCACCTGTGGTCGTGCCGCCCGTCGTGGTGTCACCCCCGGAGCTGCCGCCATTGCCCGTTGTGCCGCCCGCAGTCGTGCCGCCTGCGTTGCCGTTTGTGCTGTCGTTGCCCTGGTTTCCAGGGCCCGTATTGCCGACGCCGACGCCGCTGTTGCCCGTACCGACGTTGCCGCCTTGGGCGTTCCCATTGCTGGCGGTCGAACCCACACCTGAACCCACACCTACCCCCACCCCCGCCCCCGCCCCCGCACCGCCCGAGGCGCCCGCACCGCCCGCACCGCCCGCACCCGCGCCACCACCTGCGCCCGCGCCATGGGCGACGGTCGCACCGAATATGCCGGCAACGGCCAGGGAAATGACGGCCATGCCGAATTTTTTGCTTATCGCGTTCATTGATCTGCTTTCAGGGTTGATGAATTTGCCTGGCATCAGCCGTCGCAGTGCGTTCAGGTGGGGCATCCTCTACTGACGAGCTTCACGCTGGCGTCATCCATAGTCGGGTGAACTTGTGGGACGCCGCGCCAGCGGGCGCCGCCTTGTGTTAGAACTGCCTGGTTCTTCCCTCACCTCTGCACTCATGACCCTTTCCATTTTCATCAAAGAGAACATGGATGCGATCGTGCAGGAATGGCTGGAGTTCGCCATGACCATGGAGCCTGCGGCCTCCACCATGAGCGCGATGGCGTTGCGCGACCACGCCAAGCCGATCCTTCTCGCGATCGCAAAGGACCTGGAGTCCAGTCAGACGGACCGGGCGCAGGAGAACAAGTCCAAGGGCTGGGCCCCGGCCCTGTCCACACGCGAGACCGCCGCAGCAACACATGGTGCGCTGCGGCAGGTGAGCGGATTTGACCTGAACCAGCTCGGAGCCGAATACCGCGCCCTGCGAGCCAGCGTCATCCGGCTGTGGATGCGCAGCCGGCCCCCGGCGATCGACACCGACATGGTCGAGGACATGATCCGCTTCAACGAGGCCGTCGACCAGGCCGTCGCGGAATCGACGTCGCGCTACGCAGCCGAACTCGCGCTCTCGCGCGACACGTTCATGGCCATCCTGGCTCACGACCTGCGCAGCCCGCTGAGCGCGATCAGGATGATCGGCTACCTGATGGCCACCGGCGCCCAGACCGACGCGGCGCGCACGCAAGCCGCCCAGATCCAGCGCAGCGCGAAGGAAATGGGAGACATGATCCGCGACCTTCTGGAGTACACGCGCACGCAGCTGGGCAGAGGCATGCCGGTCGCGCCCACCCCATGCAACATCGCCCTTATTTGCCGTGAAGCGCTGGATGAAGTGCGATCGGCCCACCCGGCCAGGCAACTGGATCTGGACGTTTCGGACAATCTCGCGGGCGCTGTCGACAAAGCGCGCCTGCGCCAAGCTCTCTCGAACCTGCTGAACAATGCGGTGCAGCACGGCGACCCCGCCTCACCCATCGGCCTGAGCGCTTGCGCAGAAGGCAAGGAATTGGTGCTCCAGGTGAAGAACCTGGGTGAGCCGATACCGGCACACGCTCTGCAGGTCATTTTTGATCCACTGGTGCAACTCTCCCCCAAGTCCTCGGCGGGCGGTGATTCGCCCTCTACCAACCTGGGGCTGGGCTTGTTCATCGCGCGTGAGGTTGCGCTCGGCCACAAGGGCACGCTGGAGGTCGAGTCCGATCGCGAGCATGGCACCGTCTTTACGATGCGCCTGCCGATGGGAGCGCCGGGCGGCTGAATGAAAAACGGGCTGCAGCCCGAAGGTTGCAACCCGTTGATTTCGTTTGACTAAATTGGTCGGCGTGGCGGGATTCGAACTCGCGACCCCTTGCACCCCATGCAAGTGCGCTACCAGGCTGCGCTACACGCCGACAAGCCAACGAGTATAACCCACCCCCGATGCGACTTCGGCACCTCCCCCTTAAGGGGGCGCCATCAGCGGCCCGGCGAAGCCGGTTCCGCGATGGCCCACGCATTAATGTGTGGCGCTCAAGAGGTCTCTAATCTCGAAAAGTTCGCGGCGCACGAACAGGAGTTTTTGCGAAACGAGGTCGCGCTCTTCAGGCAGCGTGCTGTCCTCGAAGTCTGAGAAAGTCGAATCCTCGACTTCGATCACCTCGACGCCCTCGAGCATCACCTCGCCTGCTTTGCGCTTGTCGCGCTCGACTTGTACGAGCTCCTGCAGCTTGTTGCGCGCGCCGCTGATGGTGAACCCTTGGTCGTACAGGAGATCCCGGATGCGGCGGATCATGAGCACCTCGTGGTGCTGGTAGTAGCGGCGGTTGCCTCGGCGCTTCATGGGGCGCAGCTGCGTGAACTCCTGCTCCCAATACCGTAGCACGTGAGGCTTGACACCGCACAGGTCGCTGACCTCACCGATGGTGAAGTAGCGTTTGGCGGGTATCGACGGAAGGGCTTTCTCCATTGAAATCAATGTTATACGAGACAAAGCTGTTAGGTTACTCTAAGTCAAGCCCACGTGCAAAGCCTGTTCGTGGGAAGTCTCGCTAACTGTTTGTTTCAGATCACGAAGCAGTCACTCGGTGGGCGCCGTGTCACCCTGGATCTGCTCTTTCAGCTTATGGCTGGCGTGGAACGTGACGACGCGTCGGGCCTGGATGGGGATGGCCTCGCCGGTGCGGGGGTTGCGGCCCGGACGAGGTGCCTTGGTGCGGATCTGGAAATTGCCGAAGCCGGAAATCTTGACGTCCTTGCCTTCGACAAGGCTGTCCGAGATGAGGTCGAAGAAGGCGTCGATCATGTCCTTGGATTCGCGCTTGTTCAGCCCGATCTGCTCGAACAGCAGCTCCGCCAGCTGCGCCTTGGTGAGCGCCGGGGTCTCGAGGCTCTCGACTGCAAAATCCATGGTGTCGTCCTGCTGCATTGTTGTTGTGAGCCCGGCCAAATCCCTATCCCCTCAAACGGCCACCGAGCTGGGCGGAGATGCGGTCAACCACGGCTTTGACTGCCCCGTCGATTTGCTCGTCGGTGAGTGTGGCTTCGGCGCTGGTGAGCGTCAAGCGCACCGCCAGACTTTTTTCCTGCATGCCCAAGCCCGGCGAAGCCTGCTTGGGCTTATACACGTCGAACAGTATGGCTCCCTGCAGGAGGCCACCGGTGTCAGCCGAATTCACGGCGGCCATCACGGCGTCGTGCGTGACGGAATCGGCCACGATCACGGCGATGTCGCGTTGCGCCGGCTGGAACTTGGGCACCGGCTCGAACACGGCAACGTGGCGACGCACGACCGCATCGAGCTCCAGCTCGAACAGCACGGGCGCATGCGCCAGCTCCCAGCGCTGGCGCCAACGCGGGTGCAGCTCGCCCAGGAAGCCGATCTCGCGGCCGTCCAGCACCACGGCGGCGCAGCGGCCCGGGTGCATGGCTTGATGGGTCGCAGGCTTGAACTGCGCCTTCCGCGGGGACAGCAGCGCCTCGACATCGCCCTTGACGTCGTAGAAATCCACGCCAGCGCCCTTGCGAGCCCACTGCAACCCATCGGCGTCGCCGTAGGCCAGGCCCGCCACGCGCATGGGCTGGTGGATGCCGCGTACGGTCGTGTCGGTCGTCGTGACGGACTCGTCCCGCAGGAACACCCTGCCCAGCTCGAACACGCGAACCCGTTCGGCCTTGCGGTCGAGGTTGAACTTGAGCGCCTGCAACAGTGAGCCCAGCAACGACGAACGCATGACGCTCATCTGGCTGGCGATCGGGTTGAGCAGTCGGATCGGCTGCGCGTTGCCCGCGAGGTCGCGCTCCCAGTCCTCCTGGACGAAGCTGAAATTGATCGTCTCCTGGTAGCCCAGGGCCGCCAGCACGCGGCGCACTGCGAAGCGGCTGCGTTGCGACTCGGGCGGCAGCTTGGCGGTGATCGGCGCCAACGGCGGCGTGGTGGGCAGCTTGCCGTAGCCGATGATGCGGACCACTTCCTCGATCAGGTCTTCCTCGATGGTGATGTCGAAGCGATACGGCGGCGGCGTGACGGTAAGTACACCGTCCTTCGCAGTCACCGGCAGGCCCAGACGGGACAGCGCATCCTCGCACTGCTGCTGGGTAACCGGCATGCCGATGACCTTGGCGCCTCTCGCCACGCGCAGGCTCACCGGCTTCGGCTCGGGCAGCTTTACGCGCTGGTCGTCCATGGGCCCGGCTTCGCCGCCGCAGATCTCGATGATGAGCCGCGTGATGTGCTCGATATGTTCCACGGTCTGGCTCGGGTCCACGCCGCGTTCGAAGCGGTGCCCTGCGTCCGTGGAGAAGTTGAAGCGGCGCGAGCGCCCCTGGATGGCTTGCGGCCACCAGAACGCGGCCTCGACATAGACGTTGCGGGTGTCGTCGGACACGGCCGTCGCGTCGCCGCCCATAATGCCGGCAAGCGACTCGACCTCGCGGTCGTCGGCGATGACACCCACGGTTTCATCGACCGTGACGGTGCTGCCGTTGAGAAGCTTCAGCTGCTCTCCCGGCTTGCCCCAGCGCACTTCCAGCGCGCCGTGGATCTTGTCGTAATCGAAGATGTGCGAGGGGCGGCCGAACTCGAACATGACGTAGTTCGAGATGTCTACCAGCGGCGTCACGCTGCGCTGGCCGCAACGCGCCAGCCGGTCCACCATCCATTGCGGCGTCTTCGCCTTGGTGTTCACGTTGCGTACGATGCGGCCGGAGAAGCGGCCGCACAGGTCGGGCGCGGCCACGTTCACTTTCAGCTTACCGTCGTGCACCGGCTCTATCGGCACGAAAACAGGCTGCTTCAGGGGCGCGCCGGTCAATGCCGAGAGTTCGCGCGCGACGCCGTAAACGCTCAGCGCATGGGCCAGGTTGGGCGTGAGCTTCAGCGTGAACAGCGCATCGTCCAGCTTCAGCACCTCACGCACGTCGGCGCCCACGGGCGCATCCGCCGCCAGCTCGAGAAGTCCCGCATGATCCTCGCTCAGCTTGAGCTCGCGCGCGGAGCACAGCATGCCCTGGCTTTCGACGCCACGCAGCTTGCCCAGCTTGATCAGGAACGGCTTGCCGTCGTCACCGGCCGGCAGTTCAGCGCCGACCAGGGCGCAGGGAACCTTTATGCCGGCACGAGCGTTGGGTGCGCCGCAGACGATATTGAGCAAGGCGCCCTGCCCCGCATCGACCTTGCAGACACGCAGGCGGTCCGCATCGGGATGTTGGACAGCCTCCTTGATCTCGCCGACCACGATTTTCGTGAAAGGCGGCGCGGCCGTGTGCAGGTCTTCCACCTCCAGCCCGCCCATCGTGAGGGTCTCGGCGAGTTGCTCGGTGGAAAGCGGCGGGTTGCAGAATTCGCGCAGCCAGGATTCAGGAAATTGCATAGCTTGTTATCCGTGTCTCATTCGCGGGCCACCGCGGAACCGGCTGTGCCGGGCCGCTGGTGGCGCCCCCTTGAGGGGGAGGCGCCGCAGGCGCTTCGGGGGGGAGTCATGACCTTAGCGGAACTGACGGAGGAAACGGATGTCGCCGTCGAAGTACAGGCGCAGGTCGTTCACGCCATAGCGCAGCATCGTCAGCCTATCCGGGCCCATGCCGAAGGCAAAGCCGATGTACTTCTCGGGGTCCAGTCCCATGTTGCGCACGACTGCGGGGTGCACCTGGCCGGAGCCGGCAACCTCGAGCCACTTGCCGGCCAGCGGTCCGCTCTGGAACTGGATGTCGATCTCGGCGCTCGGCTCCGTGAACGGGAAGAAGCTGGGGCGGAAACGCAGCGCGAGATCGTCCGTTTCGAAGAAGGTGCGACAGAAATCCGTGAAGACGACCTTCAGGTCCTTGAAGCTCACGTTCTCGCCCAGCCAGAGGCCCTCGCACTGGTGGAACATCGGCGAATGCGTGGCATCGCTGTCAACGCGGTAGGTGCGGCCCGGCGCGATCACGCGGATTTCCGGCATGGCCTCACCC
>JAQZBU010000132.1 GCA_029237735.1 Ramlibacter sp.
TGGCGGTCAACGCCGATCCCATCCGCCTCTCGCAAGTCATTGCGAACCTGCTGACGAACGCGGCCAAGTACACCGACAAGGCGGGTCGCATCGTCCTGGTCGTCGAGCGCGAGGCGGAAGACGCGGTCATTCGGGTGCGCGACACCGGCATCGGTATCAGCGCGGAGTTCCTGCCGCACGTCTTCGATCTTTTCGCGCAGGGCGACCGCTCGCTGGCGCGCTCGCAGGGCGGGCTGGGCATCGGCCTGACCCTCGTGCGGCGGCTGGTCGAGATGCACGGTGGCAGCGTCCGCGCCGTCAGCGAGGGCGAGAATCGGGGCAGCGAGTTCATCGTGCGGCTTCCGGCGTTGCCGCAGGAACGCGCCCTCGAAATCGCGCGCACCGGATCGTCTCCGCGCGTTACGGATGCCCTGCAGCGACGCATCCTGGTGGTGGACGACAACGTCGACGCCGCCGACAGCATCGCCATGATCCTTCAAATGTCCGGCTACGACGTGCGCTGCGTGTACGACGGGTTGTCTGTGATGGGGGTGGCGGACACCTATGGGCCCGATGTGATCGTGCTGGACATCGGGCTTCCGGGCATGAGCGGCTACGACGTGGCGCGCGAACTGCGAAAGCGGCCGCGGTTCCACGATACGCCGCTGGTCGCGGTCACTGGCTATGGCCAGGACGAGGACCGGCGCCAGTCGCGCGAGGCCGGCTTCGACCATCACCTGACCAAGCCGGTCGATCCACAGGCCTTGCAGGTCCTGATCGCCAACCCGCCGCTGCATTGAGGCAGTGCTCGGCTATGCTCTCGCCTCACGAGGAGGCAGACATGGCCGTTTTTTCGCAGGACGCCCTGAACCCGGGCGTGCGCAAGCGCGAGGTGTTCGGCTGGGCCATGTACGACTTCGCCAATTCCGGATACACCACCGTGGTCATTACGGCGGTCTTCGCGGCCTACTTCGTGGGTGGTATCGCCGGCAAGGCCGAGTGGGCCACTTTCGCATGGACGGCGGCGCTCAGCGCGTCCTACGCCATCGTCATGCTCACCATGCCCAGCATCGGCGCCTACGCCGACCTGCGCGCCGCCAAGAAAAGGCTGCTCGCTATCTTCACGGCAGGCTGCGTGCTCTCTACGGCCGCTCTCGCCTTCGCCGGGCCCGGCAGCGTGCCGCTGGCGATCTTCCTCATCATCGTTTCCAACACCTTCTATTCGTACGGCGAATCGCTCACCGCGGCCTTCCTGCCCGAGCTGGCGCGCCCAGATGCCATGGGCAAAGTCAGCGGCTGGGGCTGGAGCTTCGGCTACTTCGGCGGGATGCTGGCGCTGGGCCTGTGCCTGGGCTACGTGATCTGGGCCCAGGCGCAAGGCATCAAGGCCGAGAGCTTCGTGCCGGTCACGATGATCATCACCGCCGTGCTGTACGGTGCAGCCGCATTGGTCACGTTCCGCCTGCTGCGCGAGCGCGCCCGGCCCAATCCCGACGCGCTTCGCGCAGGTGGCTTCAAGGCGTCTTTGCAGCAACTGCAAAGAACCTTCCAACAGGCGCGCCGCTTCAAGGATTTTCAGTGGCTGCTGCTGTGCGCCGTGTTCTACCAGGGCGGCGTTGCAGTGGCGATCACGCTTGCCGCCATCTACGCGGAAACGGTGATCGGTTTCAAGCAGCAGGAAACCATGGTGCTGATCTTCGTGCTGAACTTCGCGGCCGCGGGCGGCGCCTTTGCGTGGGGTTACCTGCAGGACCGCATTGGCCACAAGATTGCATTGGCCATCACACTCGTCGGCTGGATGGCCACCTGCATCATCGCCGGGCTTACGACGACCAAGGGTGGCTTCTGGTGGGCGGCCGCCATCGCCGGGCTGTGCATGGGCTCCAGCCAGTCGGCCGGTCGGGCCATGGCCGGCATGTTCGCGCCGCAGCGCCAGCTTGCGGAGTTCTACGGCCTCTGGACATTCGCGATCCGGCTGGCCAGCATCGTCGGGCCGTTGATGTACGGCGGCATCACCTGGGCTACCGGCGGCAACCAGCGCCTGGCGATCATGGCCACGACGGCGCTTTTCGTAGGCGGCCTTGTGTTCCTCGTGCCGGTGAATGTGAAGCGCGGGCGCGAGGCAGCGCTGCAGGCTTGATGTTTTCGTCGGAGAGATGCGTTCCATGCAACGTGGAACGATTTTGTTCGGGCGGTCACACAGTGGTTCCGCCACTGTTCAAGGAACCCCAATGACCTCTGACCAATACAAGCTGCTGCTCCAGGAACTCGCCCGCGTCGCCGGTCTGGCCGACTCCTCCGGGCTCATCGACCACGGCCGGGTGAAGATCGGCGAGGTCGACGCCGTGCTCGAACACAACCCCGATTACGACGAAAACTTGCTCCAGGTGCGCACGCGCATGGGCACCCTGCCCGAGCAAAGCGACCAGCTTACCCGGGCGATCCTGGAGGCAAACTACGTCAGCGGCTACGGCGGCGAATGCGTCTTCAGCCTCTACCCCGCCTCGGACGACGTGGTCGTCACCATGAGGTTTCGCCTTGTGGAAGCACTTTCCCCGCAGGAGCTGTGGCAAAGCATCTCCGATATCGCGCGGCACAGCAGCGAGATGTGGGCGGGCATCGTCGCCGTCACGCAGACCTCGCAGGGCAGGGCGCCTTCCGACATGCGCCCGGAGCCGGGAATGCACGCCTGAAGGCGAGAAGGAGCGGCAGATATGGGTAACGGGTGTTCTTCCTTTGGCGTCGCTCCATCGAGTCCGAGCGCATTGAACGGCAGGCGACTCTCGTCGAACGACAATGAGGAAAGGAAGTTCCCTCCCTCCACCGACGCCAACACGCAGCTCGCGATCGTCCCTGCGAACCAGGCAACGCGCGAAGCAGAGGGAGGCGGCGCGGACCCAGTCAACCTCCACTCGAGCACATGGCAGGCGCAGCCTCACCCTCAAGGCTTACCGGCCGCTACTGTCCGAACACACTTGCTTGTCCGGCTGCAGAACCTGGGCTGGCAGTTGCTCCAGTTCCTGCCGTTTCGCGACCTGTCGGTGCTTGCGACGGCATCCCGGGGCTTCCAGCCCCTCGTGTCGCAGCATCCAGCGTACCTGGACGCCTTTGCCCTCCACAGCCGCCTGGTCAGCCCGCTGGCGGACGTGAAATTGCTGGATGAGGCAGGCAAGGCAATGCGCGCCTTCATGCATGAAGAGCACGCGCTCGTCGAGTTGCTCGGGTCTCAAATGGAGCAGTCCGGCTGGCCCACCCGGGACGTCCTGAAACTCATGAGCGAGCTGTCCCCGGGGAAGTTCGCGGGGTACGTGGAAATTGATTACCTCCTCAAAAAAGCCGAGGCGGGAACGATCAGCGCAAAGGAGCAACGCTGGCTGTGCTTTTCGCTCTCCGATTTCGAGCCACCCGAGCTCGTCGAAGAGGCGATTGCCGCGGCCAGTCAGGGCAACCCGGAGCCCCTGCGCGACTTGGCAAGGCACACCGCGATCAACTACAGCGTTTCGCAAGTTCACGATCTTGCCCACCGATCGGAAGTGCTCAGAGCACAGGAGGACAAGCTCAAATTGCTTCCAAAGCGCGGGATGATGCTGCTAAAGGCGAAATACGCCCACGTCAGTAGTCGGGATGCGATCCATCAACTCACCCATGCCCAGCGCAGCCAATTGGTGGCACTGTCTACTCAATTGGCGGCACTGCGAGGCGAGGACCCCAGGCCCGAAGGACTCCTTGGGAGCATCCTTGCCGCCAGGGAAGAGTTGCAGAAAAGCGTTACCGCCAACGATGGGAAGGTACAAACCCGCAGGCTGCTGGCCATGGGATTCGAGCACCAGCTCTATGAGCATCTGGTGGAATGCGACGAGTGGGTCCAGGCGTGCAAAGCGGAGCCCATCGACCTTGCGCACATCGATCTCCAAAGAGTCGGCATGGCGTGGAGCAGGGCAGGACTGCCCGTTTCACAGCTCCAAACGATGTCCGAAGCGATCAGAATTGCCAACCTCGATAATGGCGCCGCGCTGTGTGTGCAGTTGACCATCCTTCGCGATGGCCTGCTTGCTACAGCGACAAGTGCGCTCATCGAGCATTACGAAGTGGCATCGAACCCCACCGTTTCGTACTCGAGTTCGCCGCCCGCGAGATCGCCGACGGCAATGAACGAGTACACATTCGCCTATGTGGATCCGGTTACCCGCCACCAATTCCCTTCCGAGACATATGTGCACATTGGAGACAAGCCGTTCGCAAAGAAATTCATTGTCAGGAACAGTCGAGACGAGATCATTCACGTTCGCACGCATCTGTTCAATGCCCGGCCCCAGCGTTCTCAAAGAAGTCAGCAGCCCGCTTCAGGGCAGAGCGACGCACCGGTCGTGATGCATTTTGACGAGTCGAAGAGGCCCTGGCCTCGCGGGACCGAACCGGACGGCGAAACAAAGAGGCACTGAGCGGCGATGCCGGCGCGCCGCTTCTGCGGCCTCAGACTTTCAGCAGAGTCGGCGCTGCGATTCACCCTGCAAGGCGGGAGACGAGCCCGTCGTCAGGAGATACACGCGGCCACGGCCTTCGCAACGCAACAGGCTGGATGATTCCAGGATGCGCCGTGTCTGGCGCGCCACGGGCTCCCCGGTCTCGAGGATCGTCACTCCCGCACCGACCAGCGGCACGAGCACGTCCTTTGCGAAAATGTAGTGTGTGCAGCCAAGCACCAGCGTGTCGATGCGGCCCGGCGCGGTGCCGAACGAGCCCATCGCCCGCGTGTACTGCTCGCACAGTTGCGCGATGCGGGCGCCATCGTGCGCCTCGATCGCGTCCACCAAACCGTCGCAGGGCTGCAGCACGAATTCCGCCTGGCCCTTCAGCGTATCGAGCAAGGACAGAAACTTCGCGCTGCCGACGGTGAACCGCGTGGCCATCACGCCCACACGGCCGGTCCGGGTCAGCGCCGCCGCGGGCTTGAGCGCGGGCTCTACACCGATGATCGGCAACTGCGGATAGTCCTGGCGCAGCACGTGTACCGCGGCCGCAGTCGCCGTGTTGCAGGCGATCACGAGCACCTGCGCACCGTGATCTTCGACGAGCGTGCGAGCCACGGCTCGCGATCTGTCAATGATGTAGGCGTCACCCTGCCCGCCGTAGGGCGCGTAGCCGGTATCGGCGAAGTACGTGAAGTCGTGCGCCGGCAACTCGCGGCGCAGTGCCTTCAGGATGCTCAGGCCACCGACGCCCGAATCGAAAACCCCGATCAAGCAGCCGCGACGGGGATATTCTTGAACTCGCCGGTAGCGATCTTCTTCTGCCACTCGGCCGGGCCAGTGATGTGGGCGCTGGTGCCGCCGGCGTCGACGGCCACCGTCACCGGCATGTCGACCACGTCGAACTCGTAGATCGCTTCCATGCCCAGGTCGGCGAAGCCCAGCACCTTGGCCGTCTTGATCGCCTTGGACACGAGGTAGGCCGCGCCGCCCACCGCCATGAGGTAGGCGCTCTTGTGCTTCTTGATCGCCTCGATGGCGATCGGGCCGCGCTCGGCCTTGCCGATCATCGCAATGAGGCCGGTTTGTGAAAGCATCATCTCGGTGAATTTGTCCATGCGGGTCGCGGTGGTCGGGCCGGCGGGGCCTACGGCTTCGTCCCTCACCGGGTCGACCGGGCCGACGTAGTAGATGACGCGGTTGGTGAAGTCCACCGGCAGCTTTTCGCCCTTGGCCAGCATCTCCTGGATGCGCTTGTGCGCGGCGTCGCGGCCGGTGAGCATCTTGCCGTTGAGCAGCAGGGTGTCACCGGGCTTCCAGCTGGCGACTTCTTCTTTCGTCAGCGTGTCGAGGTTGACCTTCTTGCTCTTCTTGTAGTCGGGCGTCCATTGAACGTTGGGCCACAGGTCGAGGCTGGGGGGATCGAGGTACACCGGCCCGGAGCCATCCATCACGAAGTGCGCATGGCGCGTGGCGGCGCAATTGGGGATCATGGCCACCGGTTTGCCGGCCGCGTGCGTCGGGTACATCTTGATCTTGATGTCCAGCACGGTGGTGAGCCCGCCCAAGCCTTGCGCGCCGATGCCCAACGCGTTGACCTTCTCGTACAGCTCGAGGCGCATTTCCTCGGTCTTGTTCTTCGGGCCGCGCGCCTGCAGCTCGTACATGTCGATGTCGTCCATCAACGATTCCTTGGCCATCAGCATCGCTTTTTCGGCGGTGCCGCCGATGCCGATGCCCAGCATGCCCGGCGGGCACCAGCCGGCGCCCATGGTGGGCACGGTCTTGAGCACCCAGTCGACCACCGAGTCGCTAGGGTTCAGCATCACGAACTTGCTCTTGTTCTCGCTACCGCCGCCCTTGGCCGCGACGGTAACTTCCAGCTTGTCGCCGGGCACCAGCTCCGTGAAGATCACGGCCGGCGTGTTGTCCTTCGTGTTCTTGCGGTCGAACTGGGGATCGGCCACCACGGAAGCGCGCAGCGTGTTGTCCGGGTGGTTGTAGCCGCGGCGCACGCCTTCGTTGATGGCGTCCTCGAGGCTGCCGGACATGCCCTCGAAGCGCACGTCCATGGATGAAGTCGGCGGGGTGGTAATAGCTGATGTACTGGAGCGCGGCCGCGATGGATTCGGTCAGGTCGGCCTGCTTGATGGTGGTGGTCATGGGGAGGGGCTCGGACTGTGGGGAATACTTGTCCTCCATTATCTCAGCTGCCGGCGCCGGCTCGCCGCAGGCAGGCCTGTCATTGCGGCAGCGCAAAGGGTGCTGCCTTTTACCTGGGTCAGGGAAGGCGTCTCGAGCCCGCCGCCCGTCGCCTGCACCTTGCCGCCCGCTATGCCAGACAAGCCACGATAAAAGCTTTACGCTCCTGGCCCCGGAGGCCCTTGGCGCTGTTCAGGCAGGCCTTCTTGCGGGCGGTGAGAACCTCGATGAACCTCTGGGTAAAGACGTCAGTGTCGCCGCTCGCCCCAGCGCCCGTCCAGGCCAGCGCGAAGCCGACGTCCGTCAGAGCAGCGATTTGAGGCGGGTTACCCGCGCTCTGGATCACCAGCAGGTCGCCCATCGCCGTGCCGTCGGCCGCGTAACGCTGCGCCGTGAAGTCCGCGCTCGACGCCCACAGCAACACATAGGTTCCATCCGATAGCGCTCGCGCGGCGACCGGCATCGAGGCGATCGTCGTCGGGTCGCCGGTTGGACTTCCCGCGCTGTCGAGCATCTGCCGGTTTGCGCCTGTGGTGGCGCTCGTGTACAACACATACCCGCTTTCGACCGTCAGCAGCAATGCGGCGCCGGTCATCGGCGGCACTATCTGGTGCGCGGTTGAGCTCGAGTCGTAATGAATGATGGAGACCAGGGAATTGAAGCTGGCGTCCATCTGGGTGAGGTGCAACTTGAACCCGCCGAAGGCATCCGCGGTGATGCTGTAAGTCAATGCCGGGAACTGGCCCACCTGGAGCACACCGCCGACGGGCTGCCCCTGGTTGTCGTAGCGTTGTAGGGACAGGGTGGCCTGGTAGCCGAATTGCGCGGAGAAAGACCTCACGGTCCAACCCACCACGAATCCCCCGTCCGCCAGGGCGACGGCCTGTTGGTCGGTGAGGCTGGGGCTTCGGGAATGAATCACCTCCTCGATGGATGCGACCTCCGTTTGCCCCTTCAACAGAAGGCCTACCGGGGAAAAGATCTGGAAGTAGAGGCCCTGCTTGGTCGAAATCGTGCCCACCGGCAGCGTGGTGTTGCTGATGGCGCGATACACCACAACCACGTTGCCGTCGACGAGCACGGACACGGCGCTGAATTGGATGGCTTGCGCGACGGCGTCTTCCACGACGATGGGTAGCTGCGTTTCGATGCCCTCTTTCGCACCCAGGCTGTCGTAGCGCTGGATGTGGAGCGCGGAAGTTCCGGAGATCCAGGCCACCGTGTAGCCACCGTCACTCGTCGCACCGATGCTGCGCAGCACCTGGTTCCCCGTCGTGGTGGTGTTGACTGTAGAGACCGGCTTCGCGAAGAGGGTGGGGTCGGGTACGAGGATTTTTGCCTTCAGGGGCTCCTCACCGCCGACGGCCATCTGCCCTGGATCGGCTGAGCCCCCGCCGCCGCACGCAACGAGCAACAAAGCGGTCAGCGCGGTGAGCAGGAACTTGGTCATGGCTGTCTCCCTGGGCCCTTGGGACACGGAGAGTCGATGTTAGAAGTCACACCGCATTCGCGGCTGCCCAACCGGGGTAAGTTGCTGTGACAGGCGAGAACGACTGCAGGCGCCGGCCAACTCTGGTACGGTGACAACAGTCTTCACTGCCAGAGGCCGCTTATCATGCCCACCCGGATCGAAAGCGATACGTTCGGACCTATCGAGGTGCCGGCCGAGCGTTTGTGGGGGGCGCAAACTCAGCGCTCGTTGCAGAACTTCGCCATTTCGGGCGAGCGCCAGCCTCGGGAGCTGATCCGGGCGCTGGTCCAGGTCAAGCGCTCCTCGGCCGTGGTGAACCACCTGATGGGCTTGCTTGCGCAGGACAGGGCGTCCGCCATCATCGCCGCCGCAGACGAAGTACTGGCCGGACGGCATGACGAGGAATTCCCCCTGGTCGTGTGGCAAACCGGTTCGGGCACCCAGACCAACATGAACGTCAATGAGGTGCTGGCCAACCGCGCCAGCGAGCTGCTCGGCGGCAAGCGGGGCGAGACGCGCCTCGTCCATCCCAACGACGACGTGAACAAGAGCCAGTCGTCCAACGACGTGTTTCCCACGGCCATGAACGTGGCCGCTGTGGACGCCATCCGCAACCGGTTGATGCCTACACTGATGAAGCTGAAGGCGACGCTGGCGGCAAAGTCAGGCGAGTTCAAGGACATCGTCAAGATCGGCCGCACCCACCTGCAGGACGCGACGCCGCTCACCCTCGGGCAGGAGTTCTCAGGGTATGTGGCGCAGCTGGAGCAAGCCGACCGCCACCTGCACGGAGCGCTGCCGCACTTGTGTGAGCTGGCCCTCGGCGGAACGGCGGTGGGCACCGGCCTCAACGCGCCGGCAGGCTATGCGGAAAAGGTGGCCGCCGAACTGGCGCGGCTCACAGGCCTGCCATTCGTCACGGCGCCCAACAAGTTCGAGGTGATGGCCGCTGCCGATGCGCTGGTGCATGCGCACGGCGCGCTCAAGACCTTGGCCGCAAGCTTGATGAAAATCGCCAACGATGTCCGCTGGCTTGCGAGCGGGCCGCGCAGCGGCATCGGCGAACTGAGTATTCCCGAGAACGAGCCGGGTTCTTCGATCATGCCCGGCAAGGTCAACCCGACGCAGAGCGAAGCGGTGACGATGCTGTGCTGCCAGGTGTTCGGCAACGACGTGGCCATCAACTTCGGTGGGGCCTCAGGCAACTTCGAGCTGAACGTGTTCCGCCCGATGATCGCGTATAACTTTCTGCAAAGCGTGCGGTTGCTGGCCGATGGCATGGCCAGCTTCAACGACCACTGCGCCGTGGGCATCGTCGCCAACCGCGAGCGTATCGCCGACCTGGTGGATCGCTCGCTGATGCTGGTGACGGCGCTCAACCCGCACATCGGTTATGACAGGGCCGCGCAGATCGCCAAGAAAGCACACAAGGAGGGCACGAGCCTGCGTGAGGCCGCCATCGCGTCGGGCCATGTTACTGCCGAGCAGTTTGACCAGTGGGTGCGGCCGGACAGGATGGTTGGACCATGAAGTTGTCATGCCGGACTTGATCCGGCATCCATCCGGGCGTGCCAACATGGATTGCGGGTCAAGCCCGCAATGACAGACAGCGTCAGTGCTTGCGTTCCGCGATGCCCGACATGATCTTGTCGGTGTAGGCGATCGCAATGGCCGATAGCAAGAAGGTGATGTGGATCGCCGTCTGCGCGATCAGCACGCGGTCGGTGTAGTTGTCGGCGTTGATGAAAGTCTTGAGCAAGTGGATCGACGAGATGCCGATGATGGCCGTCGCAAGCTTCACCTTGAGCACCGAGGCGTTCACGTGGCTCAGCCACTCCGGTTGGTCCGGGTGCCCTTGCAGGCCCATGCGGCTTACGAAGGTTTCGTAGCCGCCCACGATCACCATGATCAGCAGGTTGGAGATCATCACCACGTCGATCAGCGCCAGCACCACGAGCATGATCACGGTTTCATTCAGCGATGTGATCGGGACAGTCTGCTTGTAGCCGATGCTGGAGATCAACGCCTGCAGCGCCGTCTGGCTGCCGAAAGCGGCCTCGAGCAGGTGAACCAGTTCGACCCAGAAGTGGAAGACGTACACGGCCTGCGCGGCTATCAGGCCCAGGTAGAGCGGCAGCTGCAGCCAGCGGCTGGCGAAGATCAGCCCGGGCAACGGGCGCAGGGGGGAGCGGGGCAGGGTTGTGGGGTCTAGCATCGAGGAGGGGTTATTACGGGTGTGCGCGATTGTAGATTTCTTGGCGCGCAGAACCCGGATGGGGGTAAATTGACGCAATTGCAGCGGGGCAGCAGGGGGCCCGTCAGTCGACTGTAAGTACAAACCCTGACATTACCCACCGATATTCATCACCTTGCGGAGACAAATATGAGCGCTGTCGAGTCCATCCTCGTCGAAAACCGTGTCTTTCCCCCCAGCGACGCCACCGTGAAGGCGGCGCGCATTTCGGGCATGGAGGCATACAACGCCTTGTGCGCCGAAGCCGAGAAGGACTTCGAGGGTTTCTGGGCCCGCTTGGCGCAGGGCAACGTCGTCTGGACCAAGCCTTTCACGAAGACGCTGGACGAATCCAACGCCCCGTTCTACAAGTGGTTTGAGGACGGCGAGCTCAATGCGTCGGCCAACTGCCTGGACAAGCACATCGGCACGCCGGTCGAAAACAAGACGGCGATCATCTTCGAAGCCGACGATGGTGCCGTCACCAAGGTCACGTACAAGGAACTGCTCGCCCGCGTGAGTCAGTTCGCCAACGCCCTGAAGGCACATGGCATCAAGAAGGGCGACCGTGTGGTCGTCTACATGCCGATGACCATCGAGGGCGTCGTCGCCATGCAGGCCTGTGCGCGCATCGGTGCGACGCATAGCGTGGTGTTCGGCGGCTTCTCGGCCAAGGCGCTGAACGAGCGCATCATCGACGCCGGCGCGGTGGCCGTGATCACCGCCAACTACCAGATGCGCGGCGGCAAGGAGCTGCCGCTCAAGGCCATCGTGGACGAAGGCATCGCCATGGGCGGCTGCGAGTGCGTCAAGAGCGTCATGGTCTACATGCGCACGCCCACCGCCTGCAACATGCAGGCCGGCCGCGACCAGACCTTTGCCGAAGTGCTGCAGGGGCAGTCCTTCGAGTGCGTGCCCGAGCCCGTGGGCGCCGAGCATCCGCTCTTCATCCTCTATACGTCCGGCTCCACCGGCAAGCCCAAGGGCGTTCAGCACTCCACCGGCGGCTTCCTGCTGTGGGCCAAGCTGACGATGGACTGGGTTTTCGACATCCAGCCATCGGACGTGTTCTGGTGCACGGCTGACATCGGCTGGGTGACGGGCCACACCTATGTGGCCTACGGTCCGCTGGCCGCGGGCGCTACCGAGGTCATCTTCGAAGGCATCCCCACGTTCCCGAACGCCGGGCGTTTCTGGCAGATGATCGAGAAGCACAAGGTTTCGGTGTTCTACACGGCGCCGACCGCGATCCGTTCTCTCATCAAGGCGGCCGAGGGCGACGAGAAGATCCACCCGAAGCGCTACGACCTCACCAGCCTGCGCATCCTTGGCACGGTGGGCGAGCCGATCAACCCGGAAGCGTGGATGTGGTACCACAAGAACGTTGGCGGCGAGCGCTGCCCGATCGTGGACACCTTCTGGCAGACCGAGACCGGCGGCCACATGATCTCGCCGCTGCCGGGCGCGACCCCCACGGTGCCGGGCTCGTGCACGCTGCCGCTGCCGGGCATCATGGCGGCGATTGTCGACGAAGTGGGCCACGACATCCCGAACGGTTCGGGCGGCATGCTGGTCGTCAAGCGCCCCTGGCCCTCGATGATCCGCACGATCTGGGGCGATCCGGAGCGCTACAAGAAGAGCTATTTCCCGGAGGAGATGGGCGGCAACCTGTACCTGGCCGGCGACGGCGCGGTGCGCAGCGCGGACCGCGGTTACTTCCGCATCACCGGGCGCATCGACGACGTGCTGAACGTCTCCGGTCACCGGCTGGGCACGATGGAGATCGAATCGGCGCTGGTGTCGATGACGGAGCTGGTGGCCGAGGCCGCCGTTGTGGGCCGGCCGGACGATATGACCGGCGAAGCGGTCTGCGCTTTCGTCGTGCTCAAGCGCTCGCGGCCGACCGGCGAGGAAGCCAAGCAGATCGCGACGGTGCTTCGCAACTGGGTGGCCAAGGAGATCGGCCCGATCGCCAAGCCCAAGGACATCCGCTTCGGCGACAACCTGCCCAAGACGCGCAGCGGCAAGATCATGCGCCGCCTGCTGCGTTCCATCGCCAAGGGCGAGGCGATAACGCAGGACACTTCGACGCTGGAGAACCCCGCGATCCTCGAGCAGCTGGCCGAGAAGCTCTAAAGCTGTCACTGCGGGCTCAACAGCTGTCATTGCGGGCTCGACCCGCAATCCATCCTGGCGCGCCCCGATGGACCCCGGGTCAAGCCCGGGGTGACAGCCGAGTGGATGGACCCTGGTGCTGACAGCCAATAGAAAAAGCCCGCGACAGCGGGCTTTTTCTTGTTCGGGGCCACCGTGGACCCGGCTTTGCCGGGCCACTGGTGGCGCCCCCTTGGGGGGAGGCGGCCGCAGGCCGCTTCGGGGGGAAATCTACTTCTGCGCCAGAACCCAGGCCGCCAGCTTCTTGGCTTCGGCTTCATTGACCTGCGCATTGGCCGGCATGGGCACGGGACCCCAGACGCCGGAGCCGCCCTTCATGATCTTGACGGCCAGCTTGTCCACGGCGGTCTTGTCGCTGGCGTACTTGGCGGCGACTTCCTTGTAGGCGGGGCCCACGAGTTTCTTGTCGAGCGCATGGCAGGCCATGCAGTTCTTCTGGGTGGCCAGGGCCTGGTCGGCCATCACCGGGAGGCAGGCCGCGGCGGCGACGATTGCAAACAGGGCACGTTTCATCGTTTCCTCTTGAGTTGGGTTACATTGCTTAAACGCTATTGTAGTGACGATGGTTGACCCGATTGTCATTGCCCGGTAAAGCCTGAAAGACCGCACGAATCGTCGGAGAAAGCCACCATGTTGTTCCTGGGACTCGGAATCATCCTCCTGGCCTTGAAGTATCTTGAGATCGGCCCGGTGGCGCTTTGGGATTGGTGGTGGGTGCTTTCTCCCTTCGGCCTGGCGGTTGCCTGGTGGGCCTGGGCCGACTGGTCTGGCTACACGAAGAAGAAAGCGGTGGAGAAGGAAAACGCGCGCAAGCAGGCGCGTATCGACAAGAGCCGCGAGTCGCTGGGCATCAAGACAAGGCGCCGCTAGTTACGCCGCGTCTCGGGGGGGCGAATCGGCCGGCCGCGCAAATAGCCGGTGCATGAGCGTCCTCATCCATTGATGCCCCGGATCGCGCGCCGCGCTGGCATGCCAGCACAGCCGCACGTCGTAGAACGGCGCGCCAGGCAATTGCCACACCTTGAGGTCGAACCGCTGGCCCAGACTCTTCGCATACGCGTCCGGCACGATGGCCAGCAGGTCCGTCGTGTGGGCCAGCTCGGGCAGCGCGCCGAAGTGGCGCGCTCGAAGCACGATCCGGTCCGAGAGCTTCATACGCGCCAGCATCTGCTCGACGCTGCTGTGAAAAGTCGCGGTGGGCGAGGCCACGACCAGCGAGGCCTGCGCCAGCTGCGCCGGTGAGAGCGAACGGCCCGCGCGGCCCGTGGCCGGACGCCACTGGCGCGAGGTAATGGCCACGTACTGTTCGCGAAAGAGCAGCTCGGCGTGCACGCCACGGTGGCGCGGCTGCAGGATGCCCACCGCAAAGTCGATCTCCCGCATCTCCAGTGCCGACGCCACGTCGGCCGCGGCCACCGAAATGTTCGCAAGGCGTGCTCCTGGAGCGCCCGCGCGCAAAGCGGCCGCAAGCTGCGGCAGGAACAGCATCTCGCCCAGGTCGGAAAGGGACAACTTCCAATGGATGGCGCTGGTCGCGGGGTCGAACTCCTCCTTGCCGGTCACGGTCTCTTCGAGTGAGCGTAACTGGGCCAGCACGGCCGGCGCCATGCGCTCGCACAGGCGGGTTGGCTGCAGCCCGCCCGGCGCGCGCACGAAGAGTTCATCGCCGAAGAAATCGCGCAGCCGTGCCAGCGCGTTACTGGTGGCCGACTGCGAAAGCGACAGTGCCTTGCCCGCCGCGGTAACGGAGCGCGTGCGGTGAATGGCGGCGAGCACGCGAAGCAGGTTCAGGTCGAACTGGCGGAAATTCATGGTCTCTGGTGGGCCTTCAGGGTTGTCCCTGATTATTGATGAAACAGATGGACCTTATGCGAACAATCCATTCGCCAGATGGGTGCCGACTGCGTAAATTGAGGCGATCACGAATCTGGATATCCCCAATGGCTGAGCGTTCCTTTGCGACCGAGGTGACCAAGTTGCGCCTGGGCGATGGCGATGAATTCCGCGGTGAAGGCATCCTGGCCGTAACGAAAGCCCTGCTGCAATCGGGCGTCTCGTATGTGGCGGGCTACCAGGGCGCCCCTGTTTCGCACCTGATGGATGTCTTGACCGACGCCAACGAGATCCTGCGCGAGCTGGGCGTGCACTTCGAGCACAGCGCTTCGGAAGCCACCGCGGCCGCCACCCTGGCGGCGTCGGTGAACTACCCGCTGCGCGGCGCGGTCACGTTCAAGTCGACGGTGGGCACCAACGTCGCCTCCGATGCGCTGGCCAACCTGGCATCGGGCGGCGTTACGGGCGGCGCGCTGCTGATCGTTGGCGAAGATTACGGGGAGGGCTCCAGCATCGTGCAGGAGCGCTCCCACGCCTTCGCCATGAAATCGCAGATGTGGCTGCTCGACCCGCGGCCCAACCTGCCCAGCATCGTGCGCGCGGTCGAGCAGGGGTTTGAGCTGTCCGAAGCGAGCAACACGCCCGTCATGCTCGAACTTCGCATCCGGGCTTGCCACGTGCACGGCCATTTCAAGACCAAAGCCAACCGCCGCCCTGCATTCACGCTCAAGGACGCGATGGAAAACCCGAGGCGCGACGTCAATCGCATCGCGCTGCCGCCCGCGACCTACCTTCACGAGCAGGAGAAGGCCGCCCAGCGCCGCCCCGCCGCCATCCGTTTCATCCAGGAGTGCGGGCTCAACGAGTTCTTCGCTGACGGCGCGCAGGACTTCGGCATCGTGATGCAGGGAGGCTTGTATAACGCCGTGCTGCGCGCGCTGGAGCTCCTGGGCCTGGCCGACGCGTTCGGCCGGTCGCGGGTGCCGCTGTATGTGCTGAACGTCACCTACCCGCTGGTCGACGAGGAGTTCACCCGCTTTTGCGCCGGCAAACGCGGCATCCTGCTCGTCGAGGAGGGCCAGCCCGATTTCATCGAGCAGGCCGTCAATTCGATCCTGCGCAAGGCCGACGTCCAGACGCGGGTGCACGGCAAGGATCTGTTGCCGATGGGTGGCGAGTACACGGGCGGCGTGGTGGTCAAGGCCGTGACGCGCTTCGTCGAGCGCTACGCTCCGCAGCTGCTGGTGGGCGTCGTGCTGCCCGTGGCGGCCGGGCCCGATCCCAGGCCGGCCACGATGGAGGGAAATCCCCGGGCCTTCGCGATCCGCGCGGCGGCCGATGAAGTGCAGCCGCGTCCGCCATCGTTTTGCACCGGCTGCCCCGAGCGGCCCATCTTCACCGCCATCAAGCTGCTCGAGCGCGAGCTGGGGCCGCACCACATCAGCTGCGACATCGGCTGCCACCTGTTCTCGATCCTGCCGCCGTTCAACATCGGCGCCACCACCATGGGCTACGGCCTGGGCTGGGCCGGCGCATCAGCCTTCAACACGCAAGAGACGGGCAAGCGCACCCTGTCGATCATGGGCGACGGCGGCTTCTGGCACAACGGCCTCACCAGCGGCGTTGGCAATGCGGTCTTCAACCAGTCCGACAACGTGCTGGTGGTCATCGACAACGGCTATTCCGCTGCGACGGGCGGGCAGGACCTGTTGTCGTCCAAGGCGGCGAACCCGCTGCGCAGCACCAACAACACCATCGAACGCGCGGTGCGTGGTGTCGGCGTGAAGTGGGTGCGCAGCGTCACGAACACCTACAGCCTTTCACAGATGCGCGACACGCTGCGCGAAGCGCTGACCAGCAGGGAAAAAGGCCCCAAGGTCATCGTCGCGTCCAGCGAATGCATGTTGAACCGGCAGCGCCGCGTCAAGCCGCTGGTGCGCCAGGCGATCGAAGGCGGACAGCGGGTCGTGCGCGAGCGCTTCGGCATCGACCCGGACACCTGCACCGGCGACCACTCCTGCATTCGCCTGTCGGGTTGCCCCTCGCTGACGATCAAGCCCAACCCGGACCCGTTGCGCCGCGACCCGATCACCACGGTGCTTGACAGTTGCGTGGGATGCGGCCTTTGCGGCGAAGTCGCGGACGCGGCCGTGCTGTGCCCGTCGTTCTATCGCGCCGAAATCATCAACAACCCCACGGGTTGGGACCGGCTGCGTCAGCGGGTGCGCACCGCCGTGATCGGGTGGCTGCAGCGGCGCATCGAGCGGCGGCTGGAGGGGCTTGCGGCATGACGGCTCGTGCGATATCCATCGCGATTCTCGCCATGGGAGGCGAGGGGGGCGGTGTGCTGGCCGACTGGCTGATCGACCTGGCCGAACGAAACGGCCTCCGAACTGATGGAGGCGGGCCGGGCACTGCAGCGCGGCCTGGTGACGCCCGAGCGCACCACCCTGGTTGCTTCCATGCATCGGGTCTATTCCATGACGGAGCGCACGGCCGTGGGCGATGGCCGCGTCGATGAGCGGAAGATCCTGGACGGGGCCCGCGCAGCGGCCCGCCAGTTCGTCGGCGCCAATTTCGCTGAACTGGCCGAACGCACCGGCAGCTTGATCAGCCCCGTCCTGTACGGCGCGCTGGCTGCCTGCGGCGCGCTGCCCTTCACGCGCGAGCAGTTCGAGGAGACGATCCGCGCGGGCGGGGTGGGTGTCGGCTCCAGCCTCAAGGCTTTCGCTGCGGGCTTCGAGGCCGCGATGGGTGGCCCGGTCGCCGGTGCGCCGCTGGCGGCGCTGCCAGCAGTAGGTCATCGCCTGGCCGCACTGGCGCAGCGGATCGAGGCGGAGTTTCCCGCGGCCGTGCACGCCACTTTGCGAATCGGCATCGTCCGGCTGGCCGACTATCAGGACATTGCCTACGCCGGTGAATACCTGGATCGATTGGCCCCGCTGCGCGGTTGCGGGGACGAGTTGCTGGATGAAACCGCCCGCCATCTTGCGCTGTGGATGAGTTACGAGGACACGATCCGCGTGGCCGACCTGAAGACCCGTCGATCGCGCTTTGACCGCGTGGCCGGCGAGGTGAAGCTCACACCGCAGCAGCAGCTGGACATCAGCGAATTCATGCATCCGCGCCTCGAGGAGGTCGCGGACACGCTGCCCGCCGGCCTGGGGCGCTGGTTGCTGGCCACCGGTTGGGCACGTGCCTGTGTCCTGCCCTTCACTCGGCGCGGCCGGGTGGTGAAGACCAGTTCGCTGCGCGGTTACCTGATGCTGTACCTGCTGGCTTCCATGCGGCCCATGCGCAGAAAGTCGTTGCGCTTCGAGATCGAGCAGGAGCGCATCGTCGAGTGGCTGGCCGCGATAGCGAGCCTGTCGGAGCAGCATCCCGCCTTGGCACTCGAAGTGGCCCGGCTGCAGCGGCTAGTCAAGGGGTACGGCGACACCCACGCCCGGGGGTGGAGTCACTTCCAGCGGCTGATCGGGGCGCTGCCGATGCTGCAGGCCAATGAAAACGGCGCGCAGAGGCTGCGTGACCTGGCCCAGGCCGCGCTCGCCGACGAAGACGGGCAGGCGCTGGACCGGCTCTGGGCGTCTGTGCGAATTGACGGCGCCCAGCCAAGTGTTTAACTTCGACCGAAGTACAAAAGGAGACAAGCATGATGAAGTCAGGTGTATTCAGGACCGCGGCAGCCTTGCTGCTCGCAGGCTTTGCCGCCGCGGCCGGCGCACAGGAGACCAGCTTGCGGCTGGTCAGCGCCTTCGCCGAGAACGGCATCTACGTGCAGCGCCTGCAGCCGTGGATCCAGAAATTCAACGCTGAAGGCAAGGGCGTCCTGCAGATCAACTTCATCGGCGGCCCCAAGGCCATCCCCCCATTTGAGGCGGGCAATGCCGTCAAGACGGGCGTGGTGGACATGGCGCTTGCCACCGGTGCGTTCTACACCAACGTGATGCCCGAGGCCGATTTCCTCAAGCTCACCCAGATCCCGGTGGCCGAGCAGCGCAAGAACGGCGCCTTCGACGCGATCAACAAGGTGTGGAACGAGAAGGGCAACATGCAGTACCTGGCCCGCATGGTGGAGAACCAGGCGTTCCATATCTACACCACCAAGAAGGTCGACAAGCCCGATCTCACCGGCCTGAAGATCCGCATCACGCCGGTGTACCGCGACTTCTTCCAGTCCCTGAACGCCAATGTCATCACCACGCCGCCAGGCGAGGTGTACACGGCGCTGGAGCGCGGCGTGGTCGACGGTTACGGCTGGCCCATCGGCGGCATCTTCGACCTGAACTGGCACGAGATGACCAAGTTCCGGATCGACCCCGGCTTCTACGACGCCGAGGTGTCTCTCATCATGAACTTGCCTGCCTACAGGAAGCTGAGCGAGCCGCAGCGCGCGTACCTGCAAAAGCAGCTGCTGGCCCTTGAAGCCGAGAACACTTTCTGGGCCCGCTACACCACCGAGGAAACCGCCCGCCAGGAGAAGGCCGGCATCCAGGCCATCAAGTTCGACGCCGCCACGGCGAAGGCCTTCCGCGACAAGGCCTATGAAGTGGGCTGGGCCAGCGCGGCCAAGCAGAGCCCCGAGGTCGCGGCCCGCTTCAAGAGCCTGTTCGCTCGGTGATCGACCGGCTCTCCGGCATCTACGGCCGCCTGCTGGCGGGGCTGGCCCTGGTGGGCTGCGCCATTCTCATGGGGATGATGGTCATCATCGTGGCCGACGTGGCGCTGCGCAACATCGCCATCCCCGGCCTGCCGCGCGGCCTGGCCTGGAGCAATGAGATTTCGGAGCTGTTTCTCTACCTCATCACGATGTGCGTCGCGCCCTGGCTGCTGCGCCAGGGGCAGCACATCCGCGTCGACATCCTGCTGCAGGCGCTGCCTGCGCGGCTGGCCTGGTACCTGGAGTGGCTGGGCGACGTGATCGGGCTCGCCTGTTGCTGCGTTATCGCCTGGAATGGGACGCGAGCTGCCTGGTCCAGCTATATGTCCGGTGCGGTGAACATCAAGACGCTCGTTACGCCGGAGTGGTGGGGGTTGGCGCCTCTTCCCGCAATATTCGTCCTGCTCGCCATTGAAATGATTTTCCGCATGATCCGTTTGCAGCGAGCCGAACGCGGCCCCCGCCACGACGCGGTGAGCGCGGCATGAGGACCTCCTCATGACCAGCTGGGGCCTTGCGGCCCTGATGATGCTGGGCGGGTCCACCGCGCTGCTGTTCATCGGCATGCCGGTGGCGCTGACGTTCATCACCGTCAACATCGTGGGCGCCTGGCTCTACATGGGCGGCGAGGCCGGGCTCGCGCAGCTCGCGCGCAGCAGCGTCAGCTCGGTCACCGCGTTTTCGCTGACGCCGATCCCGCTCTTCGTGCTGATGGGTGAAGTGTTGTTCCACACCGGGCTGGCGCTGAAGGTGATCGAGGGTGTCGAGCGCTTGATCCGCCACGTGCCGGGGCGGTTGGCTGTCGTGGCCGTGGTGGCGGGCACGGTGTTCTCCGCCATCTCGGGCTCGACCATCGCCACCACGGCGATGCTGGGCTCGCTCATGTTGCCGGTGATGCTGGCGCGCGGCTACCACCCCACGTTGGCCACCGGGCCCATCATGGCGATCGGCGCGGTGGACATGCTGATTCCGCCCTCGGCGTTGACGGTGCTGCTCGGCTCGTTGTCCGGGATATCGATTTCCAAGCTGCTGATTGGCGGTGTGCTGCCCGGGGTCATCCTGTCGGTTGCCTTCGTGATGTGGATCGTCATGCGCGTGCGCATCAGCCCGCATCTCGCTCCGCCCGACGACAACGAAGTCCACCACACCGGCTGGGAGCGCTGGAAGCCGTTCTTCGGCTACGTCCTGCCGACGTTGTCCATCTTCGGCATCGTCGTGGGCGCATTGGCCAAGGGCTGGGCCACGCCCACCGAATGCGCGGCGTTGGGCGCCTTCGCCACCATGGTCCTCGCCATCGCGTACCGCGCGCTCACCTGGGATGCACTGCTGAAGGCGCTCAAGGGTACGGCCGGCATTTCGGGGATGATCCTCTTCATCATCCTGGGCGCCACGACGTTTGCGCAAATCCTGTCGTTCTCGGGCGCAAGCAACGGGTTGGTGCAGTTCATCACCGGCCAAGGACTCTCCACTGCGATGGTCGTGGCCGGCATGATGCTGCTACTGATTTTCCTGGGCATCTTCGTCGACCAGGTCAGCATGATGATGATCACGCTGCCGATCTTCATGCCCATCGTCCAGTCACTCGGCATCGACGTGATCTGGTTTGGCGTGATGTTCCTCATCTGCATGCAGCTGGGCCTGCTGCTGCCGCCCCACGGCCTCTTGC
>JAQZBU010000133.1 GCA_029237735.1 Ramlibacter sp.
TCGCACGGTGACGCGTCGCCGCCGCCGGTGCAGCCGGGCGCCGACGACATCATCGCGTTGACCCCGAGTTCGGGTACCACCGGCGCGCCCAAGGGCGTGAACAAGTCCGACCGCACGTTGCGCGCCGGTCCCATGGGCACGCTCAAGCTGACCGGCGCGCAGGAGGGAGACGTCTTCCTGCTGTGGGAGTCCCTGCACCATGGCGCGGGCGTCGCGGTCTGCATCGCGGCCATCCTGCAGAAGCTCACGCTTGCGATGGTCGACAAGTTCAGTGCTTCGAGGTTCTGGGACGAATGCCGGCGCTACGGCGTAACCCACATCCACTACCTCGGCGGCGTGCTGCCGATGCTGCTCAAGCAGCCGCCTCGCCCGGATGACCGCGACCACCGGGTTCGCATCGCATGGGGCGGCGGCTGCCCGCCGGAAGTGTGGGACGCATTCGCGTCGCGCTTCGGTGTCGAGATGCGCGAGGGATACGGCCTCTCGGAGATGATCACCTTCGTCACGGTCAATCCGGAAGGGCCGAAGTTCTCGATCGGCAAGCCGCTGTCGTGGTTCGAGGTCCTGCTCGCCGACGACGAGGGCCGCGAAGTGCCGGTCGGCCAGCCCGGCGAAATCTGCGTGAAGTCGCGCGTGCCGGGCCTGCACTTCCTCGGCTACTTCCGGAACGAGGACGCCACGCACGGCGCGAAGCGCGGCGACTGGTTCACCAGCGGCGATCTCGCCTACCGGGACGCGGAAGGCTTCATGTACTTCGCCGGACGCAAGAAGGACAGCGTGCGCCGGCGCGGGATCAACATCTCCGCGTGGGAAGTCGAGCGCGTGGCGGGCGAGCATCCGGCCATAGCCGAATGCGCGATCGTCGGCGTTCCCAGCGAACTCGGGGACGAGGAACTGCTGCTCTACGTCCGCCAGGCCGACGGGGCGTCGCTCGACTGCGCGGAGTTCGTGGCGTGGTGCGCGCCGCGCATGCCTGCTTTCCAGGTTCCTCGCTTCATCGCCCTCGTCGATGAATTTCCCAAGACCCCCACCCAGCGCATCCGCAAGAAAGACCTGCCGCGCACGACCGCCGGCGCGTGGGATGCCGAAACCAGGAGCTTCAAGTGAAAAGACTGACCCAGTGCGCGATGCTCGCGCTTGCCTTTGCCGCGCCCTTCGCCGTCGGTGCGCAGGACTACCCCTCCAAGCAGGTCACGATGGTCGTGGCTTACCCGCCGGGCGGCGCCGTCGATGCGGTGGGCCGCCTGCTCGCGCAGAAGCTCGGTGACGCGATCGGCAAGCCCTTCGTCGTGGACAACAAGTCCGGCGCGTCGGGCAGCATCGGCGCGCAGTTCGTCGCCAAGGCGCCGGCGGACGGCCACACGCTGCTCGTGGCGCCGCTCACCAGCTATGCGATGAACTCGCTGCTCTTTCCGGCGAACACCGGTTTCCAGCTGGACAAGGACTTCGCCGGTGTGTCGCTGGTCGGCTTCCTGCCGCTCGTGCTGGTGGTGAACGACGGCGTGCCCGCCAAGAATGTCGCGGATGTCGTGAAGATTGCCAAGGATAAACCGGCGAGCCTCAACTACGGATCCTCCGGCAACGGCTCCATCGAGCACGTCGCGGGAGAGATGTTCAAGCACCAGGCGCGCGTGAGCATGCTCCACATTCCGTACCGCGGCGCCGCGCCGGCCATGACCGACGTGATGGCCGGACAGCTCCAACTCATGTTCGCAACGGCGCCGACGGCAGTGGCGAACATCAAGACCGGCAAGGTGCGCCCGCTGATGGTCGCGACGCGGCAGCGCATCGGTGCGCTCCCCGACGTGCCCACTGCCGCCGAAGCCGGCTTCGCGGGCTTCGAGGTCGCCTCCACCTACGCCATCCTCGCGCCGGCGGGGACGCCGCCCGCGATCCTCGCGAAGCTGAACGCGGAGATCGGCAAGGTCCTGCAGCTGCCCGACGTGAAAGCGCGCTTCCAGACACTGGGCATCGAAATCACCGGATCGACGCCTCAGGAGGCAACCAGCCAGTCTTCCGCGGAGCTCGCGAAATGGGGCAAGGTCATCCGCGACAGCGGCATCAAGGCGGAGTGAGCGTGGCGTCCGAGATTCGCATCGAACGGCGCGACGACGGGCGGGCCGTTGTCGCCATCGCACGGCCGCATCGCCGCAACGCATGCGACTTCGCCGCGTGGACCGATCTGAAATCGGCGTTCGAATCGCTCGGGACGGACCCGTCGGTCCGGCTTGTCGTCCTCACCGGCGACGGCGGGCACTTCTGCGCCGGTGATGACGTGATCGCGTTCTCCGCCGTCACCGACGAAGGCGAGAAGGACATCTGTCGCGCCCGCATCCAGGAAACGTATGCCGCGCTCCAGGCGATGCCCAAACCGGTGGTCGCCGCGATCTCGGGCGTTTGTGTGGGCGGCGGCTGCAGCCTGGCGATGTGCTGCGACTTCCGCGTTGGAGATGCGAGTGCACGCGTCGGCGTGCCGGTGGCGAAAATCGGACTGGTCTACCCGACGATCCAGCTGCAGCGGCTTGCATGGCTGATCGGCGCATCGAATGCGCGGCGATGGCTTTACGAGGCGCAGCTGTACGGCGCCGACGAATCGCATCGCGTCGGTTACCTCGACGCTGTCGCGCAGGGCGATGCGGTCGAGGCGGCGTTCGCCTTCGGCGCGGCCATGGCCGACGCCGCGCCATTGTCGATCGCCGGCTCCAAGGCGCAGCTCAACGCGGTCCTGGCCGGCCGTGTGGAGCAGGAGCGGGCCGCACTGGACGCGATGGTGTTCCGCGCGGACCGCAGCGAGGACTTCCGCGAAGCTGCGCTGGCGTTCAAGGAAAAGCGCAAGCCCACCTTCAAGGGTCGCTAGCGCGTAGAGAGATATTCGGCCGCCCGGCTCAATTTCGAAGCAATCGTCGGTGAGCGGTGGAGATGATCCTTCCATACGACAAGGAGGTCGGCGTGGCCCTGAGCCAAGGAAATGACCAAGCCCAAGCTGCACCCGTGCTCGCCTTCATCGGCGGTGGCCAGATGGCTTCCGCGCTGATGGAAGGCTTGCTGCGGAGCGGATGGAGTCCCGGACAGGTGCTGGTGCTGGAGCCGAATGATGCCCAGCGGGGGAAGCTGGACTCCACCCTTGGGGTGCGCACCCTGGCGGGTCCCGACGGTAACCTGCGCGAGGCTGACGTGGTTGTTTGGGCCGTGAAGCCGCAAGTGATGCAAGCGGCGATCGGCCCGGTCCGCCCTTTGCTGCAGTCACCCTTGCACATCAGCATTTGTGCGGGCCTTTCCACCGGCACCCTTTCGCGCTGGCTCGCAAGCGAGCGGGTCATTCGCGCCATGCCCAACACCCCGGCACTCGTCGGGGCAGGTGTCACAGGCATGCACGCGATGCCCGGTGTGAGCGCTTCGGATCGGAGCTTGGCCGAGTCCTTGTTCGGGTCCACAGGAATGACCTTCTGGGTCGACTCGGACGAGCGCATCGACGCGGTGACCGCCGTCAGCGGCAGTGGGCCAGGCTATGTCTTCGAGTTCGTCGCCGCCTTCCAGAGTGCGGCGGAGCAGCTGGGATTCTCCGAACGGCAAGCGCGCGTCCTTGCCCTGCGCACGGCGATCGGCGCACTCACGCTTGCTGCCCACGATGATGCGCCCCTGGCCGAGCACAGAGACCGCGTTGCGTCCAAAGGCGGAACAACGGAAGCGGGATTGGAAATGCTTTCCCGGCACGACCTCCTGGGGGCAATGCAGCTCTCCGCAGCCGCCGCCTACCGGCGCGCACAGGAACTCTCGAAATCTCTGGACCAGTAAGCGGCTCCGATTGCGGGCCCCGGGAAACTCCGTATATTCTCTCGTATATGACGGCGTATACGATGGAGCCCATGAAAGTCTTCCGCTTCGCATTGCTCTTGGCTGTCACGTGTGGAGCAATCGCCACCCATGCACAAACCTATCCGTCGCGGCCCATCCGGGTCGTCGTCGGGTACGCACCGGGCGGGGCCTCCGACATCGTCTTCCGCAACGTGCAGGAGGAGTGGTCGCAACAGCTTGGGCAGCCCCTCGTTGCCGAATACAAGCCGGGCGCGAATGGAAGCATCGCCAACGACTTTCTCGCTTCCGCACCCCCAGATGGCTACACGATCCTGTGGACGAACGTCGGGCCGCACGTTCTGAATGGGCTGCTGGCGCCTCAGCGCACCGACCCTGCCACGTTCGTACCGGTCGCCCAGGTGACCGAGTCGGCGCTGGTTGTCGTGGTGCCGGCGAAATCGCCGTACCGAACGATCCAGGACCTGCTCGGGGCTGCCAAGGCGAAGCCCGGAGGCCTCACCTACGGTACGCCGGGCAATGGAAGCCCCATGCATCTCGCCGGCGCACAGCTGTCCATCGCGCTTGGCGCACCCATGACGCAAGTGCCATACAAGGGGAGTGCCCCCGCGCTTGCGGACCTGATGGCGGGGCAGTTCGACTTCATGGCGGACAGCCGCGCCAGCACGGCGCCGCTCATTCGAGACGGTCGACTGCGAGCGCTTGCGGTGACGAGCGCCCAGCGCGTCCCGGAACTGCCGCAAGTGCCGACGGTCACGGAGTCGGGAGTGCCCGGATATTCGGTCACCACATGGGTTGGCGTGGTCGCGCCGGCTGGAACGCCCGGGACCGTGGTCGAGAAACTCTCGTCGACGCTCAGAGCTGCACTCCGCAGCCCCGCAGTTCGGGCCCGGTACGCGCAATCGAGTACCGACGTCGTCGAGACCAGCACTACCGAGTTCGCACGATCGGTCGACACGCAGCGCCTCGCCCTCAAGGCTCTTGTCGACAAACTGAAGATCAAGGCCGACTGATCCACTTTCCCCACGAAAGGACTTTCCTTCCCATGACACGCCTCTACTTCGCCTACTGCACATGGCTCAACGATCCCGAGATCCGGCGCTACATGCCCAAGACCCGGATGATCACCAAAGGGCATGCAGCGAACTACCGGTTGGAGTTCCACGCTGCCGAGGGACGCAGTGACCGCGGATGGTGCCACCTGAACGGCCTGCCGGATGCATGGGGTGAGAAATGCCTCGGGCTGGTCTTCGAAGACGACGGTTTGACCGACGATTACGACGATTTCGAACGCTTCGCGCTCACCGTGCATGGTGACGACGGCAAAACCTACGACTGCTGGACGTACCGCATGACGAACCCAGGTCAGCCGATGCGTCCGCCGAACTTCTACTGGCAGCACATCCCCGATGGACTGAAGGCGCACGGGTTTCCCGCCGCGTACATCGCCAAGGTGCAGGCGACCTACGACGCCGCGGCGCCATGCCCACGTGCCGACCGCCCCAATCCTTCCGCGGTTCCCGGCAAGTCGGCCGACTCCCGCTAGTTCCCACCACTCACCACAGGAGCCTTTCATGATCCAGTTCACGAAGCCGCTGCGCCGCTTGGCGGTGGTGCTCGCGGCAGCCCTGCCGTTGTCGGTTCTCGCACAGACACGCCCGCTGCCCCCCGACGTGCTGAACGCCATCCCAGCGGACGTCAAGGCGCGCGGCGTGCTCCGCGTGGGATCGCAACAGACCTTTCCGCCCGTGGAATTCCGGGAGCCAAACAAGCCGGAGGTCACCGGGGCGAGTGCCGATCTGCTGGCCGAGGTCGCCAGGCGCCTGAACCTGCGGCTTGAGTACATCCAGTCGGAATACGCAGGCTTGATCTCCGGCGTCGAAGCCAACCGCTTCGACGTGGCTTCGGGAGGCATCAGCGACACGGAAGAACGCGAGGAGAAGCTCGACTTCGTGAACTACATGCAGTCGGGTGGCAGCATCATGGTGCTGAGCGCCAACAACGACAAGCTCACCACCATCGACGACTTCTGCGGGAAATCGATCGCCACCATGCTGGGGGGCCGCGTGATCATGACCGCGGTGGAGGCTGCATCGGAGCGGTGCACCAAGTCCGGAAAGCAACCCATCAGGGCGGAGCAGCTTCCGAGCGCGCCGGACTCGCGCATGCAACTGGACCTCAAGCGCGTGGATGGCTACATCGGTGACTTCCCGGCGTTGGTCTATATGGGAGCGCAATTCCCCGGGCGATACAAGATCGTTGGAGGCAACTACATCCTCACGCCGTACATCACGTCCTGGGGCTTCGGGAAGAATCGCTCCGGGCTGCGCGACGCCGTTCAGAAGGCCACGCAGGCCATGGTCGACGACGGGACGTACAAGCGCATCATGGACAAGTGGGGCCTGGGGGGCGGTGCATTGCAAACGATCTCCGTGAACCTGCCCGCCAGCAAGCGAAAGTAACCATGCTCCCTGCCGCGCCGTCGTTGCTGTATCTGGGACCGCGGGAGGTCGCGCGCGCCGCGCCGAGTGCGGCCCAGCTGGCGGACGCCATCGCCTCGGCGTTCCGCGCGAAGGGCGCGGGCAGGGCGCGCACGGCTCCCAAGCTGTCGCTGGCGAGCGGGCAAGGCAACTTCAGCGCGAAGGGAGCCGTATGGGACGAAGTCGATTGCGCTGTGGTGAAGTGGTATGGCTATATTCCGCACAACACCAGCGTTCGCGGGTTGCCTGACTTCAGCCCGCTGGTCATCCTGAGTGACGCTTCCTCCGGCTGGCCGCGCGCGGTCCTGGACGGCTTCTGGCTGTCTTCGGCGCGAACCGCGGCGCTCAGCCTCGCGGCGGCACGGGTTCTCGCCAAGCCGGACTCCTCCCGCATCGGCTTCGTTGCGTGCGGCGAACTTGCGCATGCCCACCTGCACGCGTTCACTACCGCGTTTCCGCTGCGCAGCGCAACGTGCTACAGCCGCAGCGCCGCCAACGCAGGGCGTCTTGTCGATGCCGCGAATGCGTTGGGCCTGCGCGCGCGCATTGCCGCCGATGCGGCTGAAGCCGTGCAGGAGCACGACATCGTGGTCACCAGCATTCCCCGCCAATCGGAACCTCGGGGATACCTCGACGCGGGGTTGCTGGCACCCGGCGCGTTCGCCGCCATGCCTTGCATGGGTGCGTCGTGGGACATGTCGACCATGTTGGCTATCGACCTGCTTGCGACGGACGACGCGGATCCGCGCACGATGTTCGCCATCGAGCCTGTTGCGTGGACGAGTGCCTTTCACTGCGACCTCGCCCAGCTCCTGCAGTCGCCGCCCGACGCGGCAACGCGCCGCAGCGCGTTCATGTTCTCCGGATCGGCGCTTGCGGATGCCGCAGCGGCCTCGCTGATCCATCGACGCGCCGTGGCGCTGGGTATCGGCCAAACCCTTCCATTCGGGCGAGATCTCGCCGCTATTCCATGGAGTTCCTCGTGAACGCGACCGTTCTCCCGCAACCTGCAGTTCCCCGCCGCGTCGTGCACCGGAAGCATTGGGGTGCCTGGGCATTTGGTGCCTTGGTGCTGCTGCTGCTGGCGCTGCTGGTTCGCGCCGCGATCAATGCGAAGGTGATCGACGCCGGCGTGTTCCTGACCTATGTGTTCAGCAAGAACATCCTGATAGGCGCTTCCAACTCGATCATGCTGGGCACGGTGGCACTGGTCCTGGCCGTGGCGGTGGGGCTGGTGGTGGCCATGATGCGCGTGAGCGGCAACCCGATCCTCGTTGCATTCTCCGCGACATACGTCTACCTCTTTCGCGGCACCCCCATGCTGATCCAGCTGATCTTCTGGTTCAACGCCTTTCCCATCATGTTTCCGCAGCTGCACCTGGCGGTGCCCTTCACCGACATCGTGATGTTCAGCGCGCCCATGACCCAGGTGATCACGCCCTACGCGGCGGCATTGGCGGGCCTGGCGCTTGCGGAAGGCGCGTACATGGCCGAGATCATCCGCGGCGGCTTCCTCGCCGTGGACCAGGGCCAGCGCGACGCGGCCCGGTCCATCGGCATGAGCCACTGGCTCCTGATGCGAAAGGTGGTGATCCCCCAGGCGGCGCGCATCATCGTGCCGGCCACGGGCAACCAGTACATCATGCTGCTGAAGTCGACGTCCCTGGCCTCCGCCATCGGCTATCTCGAGCTGCTGCGCGTCACGACCGACATCTACGCGTCGAACTTTCGGGTGGTCGAACTGTTGGCCGTTGCCGGTTTCTGGTACCTGGTCATGACCGCTTTCGCGACCGCCCTGCAGACGGTCCTGGAAAAGCGCTATCCCCACCGCTGATCGCCATGCAACACGCCATGATCCAGGCGCACGCCGTCACCAAGTACCGCGGACCACAAGCGGTGCTCAAGGACGTGAGCTTCGAAGTCCCCCAGGGGCAGGTGGTCGCCGTGCTCGGCCCCTCGGGCGCGGGCAAATCCACGCTGCTTCGGTGCATCAACCACCTCGAGACCATCGACGGCGGCAAGATCTTCGTCGAAGGCGAGTTGATCGGTTACGAGGACAGGAGCGACGTCCTGTACGAGCTGCCGGACGCAGCCATCAGCCGCCAGCGGCAGCGCATCGGGATGGTCTTCCAGAGCTTCAACCTTTTCCGGCACGTGACCGCTGTCGAGAACGTCATGGCCGGGCCCATCCACGTGCTGGGAAAATCCCGTGACGAAGCGGCGGAGATCGCGCAGGACCTGCTGCGGCGCGTCGGGCTCGGGGAGAAGGCGAACTCGTACCCGAACCAGCTTTCGGGCGGCCAGCAGCAGCGCGTGGCGATCGCGCGAGCGCTGGCGATGGGGCCTGGCGTGATGTTGCTGGATGAGCCTACCAGCGCGCTCGACCCCGAGCTGTCCCAGGAGGTGATTGCCGCGATCCGGCAGCTCGCCGACGACGGGATCACGCTGATGATCGCCACGCACGAGATGGCGCTGGCGCGGGATTTCGCCGACCGCGTGATGTTCATGGTCGCGGGTGAACTCGTGGAGGACCGGCCCGCCGGCGAATTCTTTGCGGATCCCCGCCATGAACGCGCGCGCCAGTTCCTGTCGCGGCATGCGTGAACGAACACCCCCAACAAGGACGTACCATGAGTCATCCCTTCAACCAGCTCCATCACCTTTGCATCGTCGTGCACGACCTCGAGAAGGCCGTTCGCTACTATGAGAAGCTGGGCATGGGACCTTGGTTCGACTATCCCAAGGGCGGCAGGTACGTGGAGTTCGACGTACCCAACCGCGCTGCGTCCGATGCCATGAAGTACAAATGCCTCGACCTGGAGAACGTGCAGATCCAGTTGTGCCAGCCGCCTGCCGGGGATTCGCCTCAGCGCCAGTTCCTCGACAAGCACGGCGAGGGCGTCTATCACCTCGGCTTCGAAGTGGCGGATCGCGACCTTGCCGAGGCGCAGGGCAGGGCGCTGGGCCTGGGCGTCATCGCCCGCGGGAAGAGGGATGACGGGTCGGGATTCGCCTATTTCGACACCCGCGAGGGTGCCGGTGTCGTGCTGGAGATCCGCAAGACGCCGCGCTGACCGCGGCAGAATGCAAGGTGGAGAACAAGACGATGCGAAAGAGAACGGGAACGGACCTGATCGCGGGTGACGTGTTCCAGAAACTGCGGTCCCGCATCCTCACCCTGGAGTTCAAGCCTGGATCACGCCTCGTCGAAGACGAGATCTGCACCATGTTGCAGGCTGGACGGACGCCGGTCCGTGAGGCGCTGCTGCGGCTCGAGGGAGAGGGTCTGGTCAACCGGGACCGGGGCTGGGTGGTGCAGTCGAGTGACCCGGCCAATTTCCGCAGCATCTTCGAGACGCGAATGGCGATCGAAGGCTATGCCACGCGCCTGGCCGCCGAGCGGGCGGGACCGGAAGGGATCGCAGGCCTGGAAGAGATCCTGACGGTGCTGGAGAAGGCGGAGGAGATGCCGCGCAGCGAGGTGAATCGCCTGAACCAGGAGTTCCACAAGCGGATCGTGGGACTTTCCGGAAACCCGGTCTTCATGGAGATGCATGAACGCACGCAGTTCCGCTACTGGAATCTGCGCCTGCCCGTGATCTTCATGAAGGACCAGCTTGCGAAGTCGACCGAGGAGCATCGCGCCATCCTGAAGGCCCTGAAGGACCGCAACCCGGAAATGGCCGAGCGGGTGACACGTGAGCATATCGAATCAACCATGAGCATCGTTGCGCACGCGATGCACGACGACTAGCCTGGGTACCGGACGTGAAGCACTGGCGGTTGGCAGCGGCCGACACGCACTTGTATCCCGGCGCTCGCCTGCGTTGCCTCGAGGCTGCGGGAGAGGGCAGCATTGCGGCGGGTGACCCCGCGCATGTCGAATTCAGCGATGGCGTGGTGGTGGCCGGTCGCTTCGACTCGGCCGCCGCCGCCGAAGCGGTGCTGTGGGTGGATGCCTACGCCACTCTCAGGGGCGCCAAGATCCCCGCGAAGCGCTGGCGCGTGGTGCCGACCGCGGCGACAGGCCAGATGCGTGTGAATTCCAGGGCCTGAATGCAGCTGGCTCCAATGACCCGCGGCGGCACCATGCTTGTCGCAGCGATGGTCTGCTTCGCGATCTCGGACGTGGTTGCGAAGCATCTCTCCGCGCAGATCCCCCCGGTGGTGCT
>JAQZBU010000134.1 GCA_029237735.1 Ramlibacter sp.
CCTACGCGCTCATGTCGATCAATGCCCTGCTGGGCAACGTCAACTGGAAGGGCGGCTTCGTGGGCAATGGCGGCGGCTTCAAGTTCGACGGTGAGGGGCCGCGCTACAACCTTGCCACGTTTGCCGGCATGGTCAAACCATCCGGGACGCCGATCGGCCGCAACGTGCCCTACGAGAAAACCACGGAGTTCGCGACCCGCAAGGCGGCAGGTAAGGCGTACCCCGCGAAGGCGCCCTGGTTCCCGAACGCACCCGGGCTGTCCAGCGAGTTGCTGCCAGCGGGCATCAACGGCTATCCATATTCGCTGAAGGCGCTGATCCTCTGGTCCTCCAACCCGATGTATGGCATTCCCGGACTGAGGGCGCGGCTCGCGAAGGACCTTGCGGACCCCGCGAAGCTGCCCTTGATTATTTCCGTGGATCCGTTCATCAATGAGAGCAACGCCTATGCCGACTACATCGTCCCGGATTCGCTGATGTACGAAAGCTGGGGGTGGGTCGCGCCCTGGAACGGCGTGCCCACCAAGTCGATGGGTGCGCGCTGGCCCGTGGTCGAGCCAAAAGCGCAAAAGACGCCGGAGGGCCGCGCGATAGGCATGGAGACGTTCTTCATGGCGCTGGCGCGGGCCATGAGCCTGCCCGGCTTCGGCGACGGCGCGCTGGCGGACGCGGACGGCAACCCCTTGCCGCTCAACGGGCCGGAGGATTGGTATCTGCGCGGCGGTGCCAACATCGCCTGGCAAGGCAAGGAGCCCGTGGGCGACGCGACGGAAGAAGACATGCTGCTTTCGGGTGTCGAGCGGCTGCGCCCGCTGCTGGAAAAGACGCTCAAGCCGGAAGAGATCGCCAAGGTCGGTTTCCTCCTGAGCCGGGGCGGGCGCTACCAGCCGGGCAAGGACGCGTACGACGAGGAGAACGCTGAGTGGATGCGCAATCCGCTCAAGCCGATGTGCCACTTGTGGAACGAGAACCTCGGCGCTTCGCGCAATAGCCTCTCGGGCAAGCGCAACCGCGGCTGTGGCACGTGGCAGGAGCCGGCCTTCGCCGACGGCACGCCGATGCGCAAGGTGTACGCCGAGAAGGACTGGCCGATGCAGCTGGTGAGCTACAAGTCCGCGCTGCAGAACCCGTACTCGATCGGCGCCACCCGGCTGCTCGCGATCCATCCAGAGAACCCGGTGTTGCTTCATCCCGATGACGCGAAGCGGCTGCACCTGGAGATGGGAGACCTGGCCGAGATCGCGACGCCAGGTGGCCGCCTGAAGGCCCGCGTGATGATCCATGCCGGCGTGGCGCGGGGCGTGGCAGCCTTCGAGCATGGCTTCGGCCATCGCGAACTAGGCGCTCGCGCCCACCGTATCGGCGACCGGCGCCAGCCGAAGGACGAACGCCTCTCGGCCGGGGTAAACCTGAACGACATCGGTGTCATGGACCCGACCCGCGCCGACGGCGCGCCGTGGGTCGACGCGATCTCCGGAACCTCGGTGCGCAACGGCCTGCCGGCGCGGATCAGGCTGGCCTGACGCCCGGCTCGTCCAGCGCCGCCGGATCGGCCCGCAGCATCAGGCGGGCCAGTTCAGCGGCGGACGATACGCCGGCTTTTTCCATCACGTGCTGGCGGTGGATGTGCACCGTCTTCTCGCTGATGCCCAGCGCCCCGGCGACGATCTTGTTCGGCTGGCCCAGCGCCACCAGCTTCGCCACTTCCTTCTCGCGCGGCGAGAGCGAGTGCAGCAGCGCGAGCGCGTCGTCGCGGACCTGCCGCTCCTGCAGCGCCTCGGCGCTGCGTCGAACCGCGGCTGCCACCGCGTCCAGCACCACCTGGTCCTTGAACGGCTTCTCGATAAAGTCCACCGCGCCCGATTTGAGAGCCTGCACCGCCATCGAGACGTCCGCGTGGCCTGTCATGAAGACGATCGGAATGTCGATGCCGCGCTCCCGCAGCACCTGCTGCAGCTCGAGCCCGCTCATCGAGGGCATGCGGATATCCAGCAGCACGCAGGCGGGAAGCGGCGATTGGGCGGCGGCGTCGAGGAACTCCTCGGCCGAGGCGTGCAGAAGCACCTGCCAGTCGACGGACCCTAGCAGAAAACGCAGCGAGCGGCGCAGGGCAGCGTCGTCGTCGACCACGTGCACGGTGCAATTTTCAGGCGGATGATGCATGGCAGGGAAGCGAAAAGGAAAAGCGCATACCGGGGCCATCGGCGTTTGGCCCGGCCCACAGCCGGCCGCCGTGGGCTTCGACAATCGTCTTGCAGATCGGCAGGCCCAGGCCCAGTCCGTCCGGCTTGGTCGTGAAGAAGGGCTCGAACAGTCGGGCTCGCTGAGCCTCCTCGAGCCCGGCGCCGCGATCGATCACGTGGACCAGCATGCGCGTGTCCGCCGGCTCGATGACGATGCGGACATCCTGCCGCTCCGGAGGCAAAGCGCGGCTCGCATCGATCGCGTTCTTCACGAGGTTCAGCAGCACTTGCTGGATCTGCTGCCCGTCCGCCAGCACGCGACACCGGCCTCGACTTCGATCCTCGATCGTGATCTCCGGCGCGTGGGGACTCGTTGGCAATCTCCGTGCAGGCTTCCGTGAGCGCCTCAGCCGTGAGCGTGCCGCGCGACTGCCGGCGCAGAAGGCTGCGGGCATAGGTGCCCATACTGGTGAGCGGCTGGTTTATTTCGTGTGCGAGGTTGCCGGACAGCTCCCCAAGCACCGACAGCCGCGACAGGTGATCCATTTGTTCCTGGTTCTGGCGCACGCGCGTCTCCGCTTCCTTGCGCGCCTGCAGTGCCTCGCGCAACTCACGGGTGCGCCGGTGCACCTGGTACTCGACCCGCACAGTGTGTATGACCCACGCAGCCAGCAAAGCGAACACGCCAAGCAGCCACGGCCAGAATCGGCGCACCAGCGCCTCCGGCGTGACGGCGTCCAGGCCGGCGTAGGGCCCTACCCGCAATTCCTGGTACACGTCGTGCACTGGGCGATAGTCGGCCGGAACAGTCCAGCTCAGGCGGCCCTCGCCTTCGGGCATCTCGAGCAGCGCTCGCACGACCGCCTTCGCCAGCGCCGGGTCGGTCTGGCGTGTCACGGCAATCGGCCAGTCCGGGTAGAGGGGCGTCGAGGTGGCGCAGGCCAGGCCCGGCTCCTGCCGCGGCGACAGCACGCGGTAATCCTCCGAACGCAATGCACCGCGTTCGACCAGCTGTTCGAGCAGGCAGGTGCGCACGATTCCGGCATCGACATCGCCGCGCCGCACGGCGTCGACCACGCGCGTCATGGGGAGTCCCACGAAGCGGACTGCCGCGAGGTCCGATCCAGTGTCCAGGCCCTGGTGCTTGAGTTCCAGCGCGGCGATCAGGTAGCCCCCGAACGCGTCAGGCGCCACGGCGGCCACGGTCTTGCCGCGCAGGGCGCGAAGTTCGGCCGGCTCCGACCGGTCCGCCCGCGTGAAGACGACCGAACCGATCGCACGCGCTGGTGACGAGACGCCGGCCGATGCGAGCGTTGCGATGCGGCTGAGGCCGAATTCGGCCTCCATGGTCACGTAATAGCCAGGGTTCGTGATGACCAGGCCGACGCGATGCTCCGCGATCGCACGGCGCAGCCCTTCGGCGTCGTAGTGGTCGAGGCGGAAGCTGTGCTGAGGCAATGCGGCGTTCAGGTAGTCGAGAACCGGCGACCAGTCGGTCTCCGCGGCCCTCTCGCCCTGCCACGCGAAAACGCCGATGGGCACGGTTGCCGCGGCCACGCCCGCGCCCGCGAGGGAGGTCCACAGAATGAATACGGCGGCCAGGAACAGGCGCCGCCATGACGCGCTGGCGAAATACACAAGCCGACTATTAGGCCCCACGCCGGCCTGCGGCTTGATCAGTGTCAAGCCAGACAGGTTTCGCGCGGCTGGACGGATTGCGGCCGAGAGGTCGCGCGGCCGTGTCAGCCCGGGAACCCCAGGCGCATGGCGCCGCGCTCCGCGGCTGCCAGCAGGCGCTTGAGCAGTCGGCGGGTGCTCTCGGCGCCGCGGGACGAATCGGCCAGCCAGCGCGAGAAGGTGGTCAGGTAGATCGTGGTGATCACCGCCTCCTCGACCTCTCGCCGCCAACCGGTGGATCGCAGCATCGCTGTCTCGCGGATCCATTGCGCGGTGCGGCTGATGCGCGCGACGCCGCGCACCTGCAGGTGCACATGTTCGGGGTGCATCTTGTAACCCAGCATGCCGGGCACGAGGCGCCGGTGCGCCGCCAGGGCTTCGATCCAGGCCATGATGGCGCGAAACAGGCGCTCGCGGATCGGCAGCATGGCCCAACCCGGCTGCCTGCCGACCGCAAGCAGCGCCGCGTCGGCGACGTCGAAGAAGCCTTCCGCGATGGCGTCCTTGTCGCCGAAGTATCTGCGCAGCTCATCCAGGCCCATGCCCAGTTCGCGCGCGACCGCGTGCACGTGAAGGGCGTCCCAGCTCCCCGCCTGCTCAGCCAGGCGCAGGGCGGTGTGTACGATGCTTCGCCTGACGGCGTCTTCCTGCACGCCGTCGGCCAAGGGGGCAAGCGAAAGGTCCATCGTGTCCGAGCAGCCGGGGGATACTTCATCCTAGCTGGCGGCCGCATCTGCATCTGTCGGCCGAGACCGCGTCACGGCGCGGGACACCTTTCACCCAACCGGAGGCAATGTGTTGCAGTCAATCAGGAGGATGCGGTGGAAGCGCTGGCTGGCCGTCATGGCCGGTGTGCTGGCGCTGTACACGCTCGTTGGTTTCTGGCTGGTGCCACTGCTCATCCGCCACCAGCTGCCCCAGTTCGGCCAGTCGCAATTGCAGCGGCAATTGTCCGTCGGCGAGGTTCGCTTCAACCCCTTCACGCTGCGCCTTGCGGCCGCCGACCTCAAGCTGTCCGAGAGCGACGGGGCGCCGATGTTCGCCATCGGCGGCGTGGCGATCGAGATGCAATGGCGCTCGATAGTGCGCCGCGCGTGGAGCTTTGCCGACATCCGCATCACGGCACCGTCCGCGAGCTTGTTCATCGGGCCCGATGGCCGCTTCAACATTGCGCAACTGCTGGATACGCTGGATCGTCGGCCGCGCGACGACTCCGCCGATACCGGCATGCCACGCGTCATCGTCGAGCAGTTCACGCTGGAGCAGGGCAAGGTGGAGATGCATGACCGGCGGGCGGGCTACGACAACACCTTCGCACCGATCGACTTCACGCTGAGCCATTTCAGCACCTTGCCCGAGCAGAACGACACCCACACACTCACGGCCCAGTCGGCGCGCGGGGGCAAGATGCGCTGGAAGGGCACCGCCTCGGTTAACCCGGTGCTGGCCAGCGGCGAGGTGGTTCTTGATGACGCTTCGCTGCCTGAACTGGCCGTGTACCTCAAGTCGTACACCCGCGCCCGCGTTGCGGCAGGGCAGCTCTCCGCGACCGTGCCCTACACGTTCGCCTACGCGGACGGCAAGTTCGAAGCGCGGCTGGCAGGCGCGACGTTGTCGCTGCGCGACCTGGCGGTGGCACGCGAAGGCGCAACCGATTCCTTCGCTGGGATCACACGACTGGACATCGGCGGCATCGATGCGGATCTGGCACGGCGGCAAGCGACCATCCAGGAAGTGCGGGCGGACGGCGGCAAGCTCAGTGTGCGGCGCGACGCCAAGGGCGAGCTCGACCTGGCCCACCTCATGATCGAGACCGCAGGCCCCGCCGCCATGCCCAACGCCCCGGCGAACGAGGTGGCCGTCGGCGACTGGAATGTCGCGGTCAAGCAGGTGCGCTTCGACCAACTCCAGGTCAGTGCCATCGATGAAACCGTCACCCCACCGCTCAAGGTCGATGCCGGCAAGGTGGGCATGCAGCTGGCACTGGCCGCCCAGCAGACGAAAGCAGGTTTCCAACTCAAGGTATCGGATGCTGCGCTGTCAGTCGCCGACCTGGTGGTATCCAGTGGCGCGCAAGCGCCACTCAAGATCGCGCAGGTGGGCTTTGCAGAGGGTACGGTGGACATGTCCGCGCGGCAGGCGAGCGTGGGCCGCCTGTATGCCGAAGGCGGGCAGCTGCAACTGGTGCGCGAGAAGAATGGCAAGCTCAACGTGCTTGAACTGCTGCCTCGCCCGGGTGCGTCGCGCGCGCCGGTGCCGGCGATGCAGGCTTCAGCGCCCAAGCCGTGGGTGGCGGCCGCGAAAATCGTCGAGCTGTCCAAGTTCGGCGCCGACATCACCGACCGCGACGCGGGTGTCAATGTGCATCTCACGGACCTCTCGCTGAAACTCGAAGGCGCTAGCAGCGACCTCACGAAGAAGGTCGCGTTCAATGCGGGGCTGAACGTGCGCGAAGGCGGCCAGCTCGCCGCGCAGGGCAGCGTGGTGCCGGGCACCGGGCAGCTGCAGGCCGACGTGCGCGTGAAGCAGCTCGCGCTGGCGCCGTTGCAGCCACTGCTGGCGCAGCACCTGAAGCTGAAGATCGCGGGCGGCAATGTATCGGCGCAGGGCCGGCTTGCCGCCGGCGCCGGCACCGCGAAAAGCGCGGGACTGAGTTACGCGGGCGCGCTCAACGTCGCCGGGCTTACGCTCAACGAACTCGATGGCGACCTCTTCGCCTCGTGGAAGAACGTTGCCGCGGACAAGTTCACGGCCAGCGTCAGTCCCAACCGGCTCGACATCCCCGAGCTGCGCATCGTCGGCGCCAATGCCAAGCTGATCATCGAGGACGATCGCAGTTTCAACGCGTTGCGATTGCTGGTGAAACCGGCCGCGACACCGGCAGCGGCCGTGGTTCCCGTGAAGGCGGCGCCCGCGGCTGATCCCTTCCCGGTGCGGGTGCGCCGCATGCGCTTCCAGGACGCCAAGCTGGATTTCACCGACCTGAGCCTGCGGCCCCAGTTCGCCGCCAAGATCTACGAGTTGAACGGCGTGGTGAACGGCCTGTCGTCGAGCCGCCAGGCGCGCAGCCAGATCGAGCTCGATGGCCGAGTTGACGAGTTCGGCCTGGCGCGCATCCGGGGCGAGCTCAACCCCTTCGCCCCCCGCAACAACACCGACGTGAACATGGTGTTCAAGAACGTCGACATGGTGTCCGCGTCGCCCTACAGCATGAAGTTCGCGGGCTACAAGATCGCCGAAGGCAAGATATCGCTGGACCTGCGGTACACGATCCGCGACAGCAAGCTCGAAGGCTCCAACCAGATCGTGATCGACAAGCTGACCCTCGGCGAGCGGGTGGACAGCCCCGACGCGCTCAAGCTCCCCTTGCAGCTGGCGATAGCGATCCTCAAGGACAGCGATGGCCGCATCGACCTCGGCCTGCCGGTTTCCGGCGACCTGAGCGACCCGCAGTTCAGCTACGGCGCGATCATCTGGAAGGCGATCAGCAACGTCATCACCAAGATCGTCACGGCCCCGTTCCGCGCGCTGGGCGCGCTGTTGGGGGTGAGCGGCGAAAAGCTGGAGTCGATCGATTTCGATGCCGGCAGCGCCAAGCTGCTGCCGCCCGAGCGCGAGAAGATCAAGCAGGTGGCGCAAATCCTCGCCAAGCGGGCGCAATTGAAGCTTTCGGTGCCCGGCCAATACAGCGAGGCGGCGGATGGCGCTGCGTTGCGCGCGCGCGCCGTGCGCGAGGAGATCGCCAAGCGCGCCGGCATCAAGCTGCAACCGGGCGAGGAGCCCGGCCCGCTGGACATCGGCGACCGCAAGGTGCGCGGCGCGATCCGCGACCTGTACGAGGCGCGCTTCGGCGCGGCCGAACTCGACAAGCAGAAGGCCGCGGCCGAAAGCGCGCCACCCGCGAAGAAGGACGACACGAAGAAGGACGAAAAGAGCCAGCTGCCGATCTGGCAGCGGGTGGGCAAGATGATCCAGGGTGAGCCGCAAGTTGCCGACCCGGGGCCGTTCTACGGCAAGCTGCAAGAGCGGCTCAACCAGAACCAGGCGCTGCCGGCGGACGCGCTGGGCAAGCTCGGCGCCGAGCGGGCCGATGCGATCCTCTCGGCGCTCAAGGAAGCGGGCGTCGACGCCTCCCGCGCCGCCACCGCCGCGCCCGAAAAGGTGGAAGCCGCGCCCGGCAAGCCCGTGCCGCTGAAGCTCGGGCTCGCGTCGGGCTGATCGATCGCCCGCGGGCTCATTCGCTGCGCACCGGCAGACGCACGGTGAACTCCGCGCCCTTGCCGGCACCGGGGCTGCGCGCCTGCACGTTGCCGCCGTGCAGCTCGACCAGTTCCTTCACGATGGTGAGGCCGATACCCAGGCCACCGGGTGCCATGTCCTTTGCCTGCCGTTCCTGCGTGAACAGGTCGAATATGCGCGGCAGCACTTCGGGCGCGATCCCGATGCCCGTATCTTCCACGCGCAACAGCACTTCGTCGCCTTCCTGCGTTGCCTTGATCCATACCGTTCCGCCGCGGGGCGTGTACTTGATCGCGTTGCCCACCAGGTTGAGCACGACACGCGGGAAACGCAGCACGTCGAGGTTGACCGGCAACGGGCCCTCCGGCAGCACGCACTCCAGCCGGACGCCTTTATCGGCCGCGCTGGGCCGGAGCGCATAGGCGGTTTCGTTGAGCACGGTGCGCAGGTCCACGGGCGTCAGGTCCAGCTCGATCTTGCCCGCCTGCACGCGCGAGACGTCCATCAGGTCCTCCGTCAACCGGGCCAGCACGCCCACCTGGCTGATCATCACCTGCACTGCCTTGTCCGTGCGAGGGTCGGTGCTGAGCCGCTGCACGATGTGCGCGGCCGTGTGCAGGGGGCCGAGCGGGTTGCGCAACTCGTGACCGAGCGTGCTGAGAAAAAGGCGCGCCGTCGTGCTTGCGCTGCCCAGGGACTGCACCTGGTTTTCCAGCCGTTCCACCTGCGCGCGCAGGTCCGTCCGGTCGCGGATGACTTTCACGTAACCCAGCAGTTCGCCGGCGTCACCCTTCACCGCTTCCAGCGTTCCGGTGACCCATATCCGGGTGCCGTCCTTGCGAACGTGCCAGCGATCGTCCTCCGAGCGTGACTGGACGTCCGCCAGCACGCGCTCGTACCGGTCGAAGCCTCGGACCGTGTCCTCGGCCGTGAAGATCAGCGCGACCGGTTGCCCCACGGCCTCCGGGGCGGTATGGCCGAAGATGCGCTCCGCCGCTCCCAGCCAGGCGGTAATGATCCCCGCCGGGTCGAGGCAGATGATGGCGTGCTCCTTCGCCTGGCGCACGTACCTCGTGAGCAGGTCCAGGCTGGGCGGATCGATGGAAGGCTCGGGCATTCAAGACCTTGTCTTGGTGGATACCCGCATGCTGGGACGGCTTGTTCGACCCCCTTGTCAGCCCCGCGCTAATTTGCGCCGTGGCACTTCTTGTATTTCCTGCCGCTGCCGCAGGGGCAGGGGTCGTTGCGGCCGGGCTCCGGCGCCTTGCGCACGGCTTCCACGCGCGGGCCCAGGCTCTTCCATAGCTGGCGCAGGTCGTACACCGCCCAGATGGCGGCGGCCAGGTCGTCCAGCCGCTTTTCGCTCACGCTCGGCGGGCCATCCTCGGCGAACATCGAAACCGCCGGCTCGCCGAGATCGTCCTCGCTCAGCACGACGATGGCGCCCAGCGCGCCGTCCAGCATCTGCGCCGCATCCGGGTCGCGCGGTGGGAGCCAGTCCTCCGGCCAGGTTTCCACGGCGTACATGAAGCCCAGTGCCCACACCTGCGCGTAGGCGGGCAGGGTCGCCAGGTCTGTCTCGCCGCGTTCGTCCTCAGGCAGCGCCAAAACAGCGCCACGCGTGTCGAGCGCCTCCGGCTGGTAAGTGCGCTCATCGTCCAGCGTTTCCACCGGCGCATCGAGTGCGGCCGCCACTTCCGCCCAGCGCCTGCGCCAGCGCCAGACGAACTCCATGTGCTCCACTGGCTTGAACTCGTCGCCCAGCAACACGGGCCAGTATTCCTCGGGCGCGACGGGCCGGCGCGCGCACACCAGTGCGGCGAGGAAGCCCTCGCAGAACTCCCATTGCGGGATTTCCTCGTTCTCCTCGCGCAGCATGTCCAGTTCGGCGTCCAGCGCGTCGAAGTCGTCGGGGCCGAGCGGGGTGGTTGTGTCGGGGGCTGTGGTCATTGGAACCGAGGATTGTGCCTCCGCCCGCGAGGCGAGCACAATCACGTCATCGATAGCCATGAAAGGAAAAGACATGTACCGCGTTGAAGAAGAGGAAGAGGAGCCGGGTGCGCCCGCAGGTGGCACCACCGTGCTCGAGATGCGCAGCTCGTTCCTCGAGGAGAAGGCGTTCAAGTCGCGCACCGTGCTGCTGTTCGGCACCGTCTCGGACAAGTCCGCCGCCGACATCGCACGGCGGCTGCTGGCGCTGGACGCAGATTCGAGCGCGCCCATCGACCTGATCGTGAGTTCGCCCGGCGGGCACCTGGAATCGGGCGACGCCATTCACGACATGATCCGCTTCATTGCCGCGCCCGTGAACATGGTGGGCACCGGCTGGGTCGGCAGTGCGGCGACGCACTTGTACCTCGCCGTGCCGCGCGAGCGGCGCTTCTGCACGCCCAACACCCGTTTCCTGATCCATCAGCCCAGCGGCGGCGCGGGAGGGCCGGCGAGCGACATCGCCATCCACGCCCAGGAAATCATCAAGGCACGTGAGCGTATCGCCCGGGAGATCGCGCGCGAGACCGGCCGGCCGCTGGACAGCGTGCTGGTCGATATCGAGCGCGACCGCTGGCTGTCAGCGGAGGAAGCGATAACCTACGGGCTGGTGGGTAGCATCGTCAACCACAAGACCGAGCTGCCGCACTGACTACCAGCTTGCGGCCATCGAATCATTCGAGAACCGCGGATCGCCGGTGATCGCCTTCAGGTCCACGAACTCCATGTGCGACATCGTGATGCTGCGCATCTGAGCGTTGGTGCGCAAATCCCACGACGCGTTGGGTTCGCCCTGTACGTGGAAATCCGCGCCGTTGTCGGAGACATACATGCCGTAGCGCTTGGCTGCCGTGGCCAGGGCCTTCGCCTGCGTTGTCCAGTCATCGGGGATGACGAAGTCGGCCCGCAGGCGCATCAGCGCGCCGAAAGGGATCGCACCGGGGTTCGCGCCGCCCGCGCCGTGGCGCGCCGGCCAGACATGCTCGGTCGAGATCTTTGCGTCGGTGAAGTTGACGCGCAGGGCGTGCTTGATTTCGCCTGAGCTCGCCTCGGCCGCCTTGGCCAGCAGCGGCGTCATCGGCAAGCCGGCGGCGTCACCCGAGGCCCATTCGTCCGGCCGCAGGGCCAGCGACTTCAAATCCCAGGCCGCGGTGGCCATGGTGTACCACTGCCCCGATAGGTTGTACGAGAAGAAGCTTTCCCACAGGCGGCAGGCGCCCTTCTCCACGACCAGCACGTGGCGGTCGCCGCAAGTATGGGGGTCGTTGCAATGGCCGTCCTCGTTCACGATCTTCGAGGCCAGCGGAAAGGGAAAGCGGCGCTGGCCCGGATCGATCGAGCCGCAGCTGCGCTCGATGCGGAAGCCGCCGTTGCCGTCCGACACGGCGCAATCGCTCTTGTCGGGATAGCCACGGTCCCAGAACACGCCCGAGGTCGAGAAGTCGAACGACACGACGGGCCATTCGGTCGTGGCGGAAGTGCCGTCCACGATGTTGATCGGCATGCCGTAGTAGACGGAGTAATTCGAGGGATCGACATCGACACCCCAATCCGCCTGGAATGTCACGCCGCGGCCGACCAGGTCGATCCACTCCTGCGACTTGGCGTGCGCGGGAAAGCGCGACGTGTCGTCGATGCGCGTATTGAAGATCGCGGTGGGGGGGAACATCTCACAGTCGCCGAAGATGGGCGCGGAGGTAGGGGATGCGGGAGCTGGTTCGGAAGGTGCGGCCGCAACGGGGGTCACCGGTGTGCCGGCTGCGGTGCTCGTGCCGCCCGTGTTTCCGGTGGCGCCGGTGCTTTCGGTGGCGCCGGTGACGCTAGTCGCACCGGTAGCATCGGAAGCAACGGCGGAACCGGTCCCACTGACCGCCGCCGCGTCGCTCGTTGAGGTGCCAAGGCCCACAGTGCTGCCACCTCCCCCGCCGCCGCACCCCGCCAGGCCCGTCAACGCCGCGCCGCAAAATACTGCGGCCCACCCACGCCATCGCTCTTGATCCATCACACGCTCCTTGGTTCAGCCAAAAAAGGACCGCATTGTGAGCGTGGGGAAACGCTTTACAAACGTCACCGTCTGCAAGGCTCTGGTGCGTTACGTTATCGCAACGTCTTTTTCGTGACTTTGTTGGCGCCAGGGCGCTCGGCAATGAACTAATCTCGCGCGCAGGCGCGAAATCAGATAGTGATGCCCGCGGTGGAGGCGAGATAGCGCTCCATCACGACCAGCTCCTGTGCAGTCGGCGCACCCTTGCCGGTTACCACCGAGTAGATGTTCCCGTTGAACGGTTCGCGCGGGTAGTACTCGGTATATCCCATTCCGATCAGCAGCTGGTCGCACTGGCTGGCGATGAAAGTCTCGCTCGCGCTGCCTACCACCGACGAATTCAGGCGCAGCCGTTGCGCGCCGGGTACGGAGGTGAGGGCGATCACCGCGGGCGTGCCGGCGATCAATCGCGTCGGGCTGGTGAGCAGCACCGAGGTGCCTTGCGTGTCGATCACCTTCATCTGCGGCTGCGAGTTGGAAAAGCGCAGCTCCGACGCATTGACGTGGCTCGAGTTGGAAGCCTGGAATACGATGCCGTTGTTGCCCGTCCCCGGCACGCTGACGGCCGCGATCGTGAAGTGCGAATCCGCCAGCGTGTATGGCACGCGGTTGCGCGGGTTGGGTTGC
>JAQZBU010000235.1 GCA_029237735.1 Ramlibacter sp.
CCCAGCGACTGGTTGCCCACGCCCAGGCGCGCGGCGTTCATCATCACGAACATCGCCGGCAGGCCCTTGTTGGGCTCGCCCACCAGCGTGCCGACGGCGCCTTCCAGCACCAGCTGCGCGGTGGCGTTGCCGTGGATGCCCATCTTGTGCTCCAGGCCGCCGCAGTAGATGCCGTTGCGCTCGCCCATGGAGCCGTCGGCCTTGACCATGAACTTGGGCACCAGGAACAGCGAGATGCCCTTGCTGCCTTGCGGCGCGTCCGGCAGGCGCGCCAGCACCAGGTGGAGGATGTTCTCCGCCATGTCGTGCTCGCCGGCGGAGATGAAGATCTTGTTGCCGGTGAGCTTGTAGGTGCCGTCGGCTTGCGGTTCGGCCTTGGTGCGCAGCAGGCCCAGGTCCGTGCCGCAATGCGGCTCGGTCAGGCACATGGTGCCGGTCCACTGGCCGCTGACCAGCTTGGGCAGGAACAGCTTCTGCTGCTCCGGCGTGCCGTGCGCGTGCAGCGCCTCGTAGGCGCCGTGCGACAGGCCGGGATACATCGTCCAGGCCTGGTTGGCGCTATTGAGCATCTCGTAGACGCACTGGTTCAGCGCGAAGGGCAGGCCCTGGCCGCCGAACTCCGGGTCGCACGTCAAGGCGGGCCAGCCGCCTTCCACGTACTTGGCGTACGCCTCCTTGAAGCCGTCCGGCGTCTTGACCTCGTGCGTGGTCTTGTCCAGCTTGCAGCCCTGCTCGTCGCCGATGCGATTGAGCGGGAAGGCCACCTCGGCGGCGAACTTGCCGCCCTCCTCCAGCACCGCGTTGACGGTGTCGACGTCGATGTCGGAGTGCTTGGTGCACACCTTCAGTTCCTCGGTGAGGTTCAGCACTTCGTGCATCACGAATTGCATGTCGCGCAGGGGCGGCGTGTACGTCGGCATGGGTGATTACTCCTTCGCGCTCTTGGCGGATCTGGATTTGGAAAGGGATTTGGGGGCGGCGGCGGCGCCGGGCGTGGCACCGTACCGCAGGAGGATGTTTTCGAAGCCCGCATGGGCGCGGGCGATGGAACCGGGGTTCTTGAGGAAGCGGGCCTCGTAGTGCAGCGCCAGGATCAGGCCGTGGATCTCGAAGAGCATCTGCTCCTCTTCGGTCGTGGCGTCCAGGTGCCCCTCTTCCTTGGCCAGCGTGATGGCGCGCTTCATCGCGGCGTGCCAGGTCTGCACCGACCAGGCCAGCGCGTCGCGCACGGGGCCCGGACGGTCGTCGAATTCGACGGCGCCGCTGATGTAGATGCAGCCGGAGTCGAGCTCCACCGAGGTTCGCTTCATCCAGTTGGCGAACATCGCGCGCAGCCGCGGCAGCCCGCGCTCTTCGGCCATGGCCGGGAAGAACACTTCCTGCTCGAAGCGGTGGTGGTACTCGCGCACCACCGAGATCTGCAGCTCCTCGCGCGAGCCGAAGTGGGCGAAGACGCCGGACTTGCTCATCTGCGTGACTTCCGCCAGCGCCCCGATGGACAGCCCCTCCAGCCCGATCTGCGTGGCCAGGCTCAGGGCCGCGTCCACGATCGCCGCCTTGGTCTGCTGGCCCTTCTGCAGGGCCTTGCCCTCCCGGGCGCGGCCGGGTTTGAGGGGGAGCGGGGTGACGGACATGGGTGGGCGGGTTTCCGGGCAATAAAAAGAACGGTCGTTCTATTTTGCACGAAATGCGCGGGCGATGGGCCGGGAGTCGCCTTTTAGAGGCTCCTGCCCAGCGCGACGGGTATGACGCGAAGCGCGGACTGGGTGCCGCAGCGTCCCAAAGACGGCATCAACTCGCCTTATGGGCACCCCGACCCGGGAAGCCCCCGAACAATTTGCCTCGCAATCGTGTGAGGTGACAGACTTTGCACCGCTTCGTCGAATGCTTTCCGATAACGTGCGAGCGCCCCATGCAACTCGCCCCCTGGCTGGCACGAAGGCAATTTCACGCTTTCGCAAAAAGCCTCAGGCGTCGCCGGCGTCGGCTCGCCGCGCGCGATGGCCATAACTTGCGGCCCGAGCCCGAACCGGACCAGTGCCCCATTGACCGCATTCCACCTAACCAAGACTTCGTGTCCCGACGCGAGCGCGTATCGTCTCTGGTCCGCCGGCGATAGCCGTTCCACGAACACCTTCGCCAACCGCTCGCCGGATCGGCCGACGAGCTCCAGGAAGTTTTCATCGGGTGGTGTCTCGCCCGGCACCAAGCTGGCAGAGCGCACGCGCGTTGCGGCGCCCGGCCCCAGCGTATTGAGGACCACATCGACTTCTGCGCCAAGCCCATGCGCATCCGCGAGCCGAATCAACCGCGCTAGCGGCCAAGCCCACACCCGTCCGGTGCTCACATCGACAAGCCGGTCCGCAACTTTTTCGAGTGCCGCTTCGACTTCAACGATGCCAAGACCACGACGGAAATCTGGCGTGTCACGTTGTGCGTTCCACGAGGCCAGTTCACCGTCAGTAAACGCGTGGCGCGCCACCACGGGCAACACTTCGCGCAGCGCAGTGGAGTAAGGTTCTGCCGGAAGTTCGAGATGAGCCTCGCCCGTCATCCACTGGAAGACGGCGTTGCTGGCTGCCACCATGGATGGAGCGGGACGGACAGGGAACTGTCGATCGAGCGCGGAGCACCTCTGAATGAGCAGCGCGCGACGAGCATTCTCATGCGCAATGGTCCAACGATCCACGCCGAGGACGATGTGCTCGCGCCACGCCGGCGATCCACCGAGACCATAGGGCACCTGGATGGAGGAAGCCTGCGCCCGCGCTGTGAGGGGCCAAGCTGCGCAAGTGAGTAAGAGCGTCGCTATTACAACGCCAAGGCGGAGCCGCGGCCAATGACGAAGGTTTGGAATTCTTCCGAGGCTCATTCGGTTACTCCGTTATGCGGCGAGATGGTATCCGGACTGTTTTCGGTGCGGAGCGGTGACGAAGAAATAGAATCGCAGCTGCCAACGTTGCGGCCGTGCAGGGTGCGAGTCGGCGCAGGGCTCATGGCTCTCCTGGGCAGCATCTCGCTCGCGGCGCACGTGAAGGCCGCCGAATTCGTGGACGTCCTTCCAACGATCGAGCCTTCCGTTGTGCAAATCGGCGCGCAGTCGGGAGCAAGCGGCAGCACGGAACGGTCGCCAACGGGGTCTGGTGTTGTCATCCGACGCGATGGGTTCATCCTGACTGTCGAACACTTGATACCCGCTCAAACGGTGACGCTCCAAGTACGGACTGCGGATGGGCGGAGCTTTCCCGCGAAGGTCGTGGGAGCCGACAAACGCACCGGCCTCGCTGTGCTTCGAGTAGACGCTACAGACTTGGTTGCAGCAGTTCACGGACGCTCTTCCGAGTTGCGTCCAGCCGAACCTGTATGGGCCGTTGGACGTTTGCCCCGTGCGCTTTCGGGCGAAGTCGTCGTCACGTCGGGTATCGTCAGTTCAACGAGCCGCACGTCGCGCCGGGTGCAACCCTTTGTGCACTCGACGGCTCCATTTCATCCTGCAATGGGTGGTGGCGGGCTATTCAATGCGAAGGGCGAACTTGTAGGGATCAACTCGCAGGTCTGGAA
>JAQZBU010000014.1 GCA_029237735.1 Ramlibacter sp.
ACACGCAGAAGTCGCTGGAGATCTTCCAGCGCCTGGGCGTGTACGACCGCATCGCCGCCAAGGGCATCCAGTGGAGCGTGGGCCGCACCTTCGCCGGCAGCGACGAGGTCTATTCCTTCGACCTGCGCCAGCAGAGCGCCTACAACCTCTCCACGCAGCCGCCCTTCATCAACATCCAGCAGTTCTACATCGAGGCCTACCTCGTCGACCGCATCAACGCGCTGGGCAACGTGGACCTGCGCTGGAGCAACCGCGCCACCGGCTTCCGGCAGGACGAGGACGGCGCCTCGCTCACCATCGAGACGCCGGCCGGCAGCTACCAGATGCGCGCCGACTACGTCATCGACGCCACCGGCTCGCACAGCCCTTTCCGCAAGTGGGTGGGAGCCTCCATCACGGCGAAGAAGGGGGACGACCGCTGGTGCATCGCCGACGTGCGCTTCACCAAGAAGCCGCCGGTGGAACGCCACACCTGGATCGAGGCGCCGTTCAACGAGAACCGCGCGGTCTGGCAGCACCTGATGGGCGACAACGTCTGGCGCATCGACTACCAGATGGCGCCGGATTGCGACCCGGCCGAAGTGAGCCGCGAAGACGTGGTGCGCGAGCGCCTGGCGCGCCAGTTCGGCGCCGACGCCGGCATCGAGATCGTCTGGGTGGGCCCGTACGCGTACAAGAGCGAGTGCGTGGATGCGATGCGCCACGGCCGCGTGTTCTTCATGGGCGATTCGGCCAAGGTGGTCAGCCCCTTCGGCGCGCGCGGCGGCAACACCGGTATCGCCGACGCCGACAACCTGGCCTGGAAGATGGCCGCGGTGCTGAAGGGCCACGCTTCCCCTGCGCTGCTGGACAGCTATCACGAGGAGCGCCACGAAGCGGCACGGCAGAACGTGCTGGTCACCAACCGCACGGCGCGCTTCCTGCGCCCGGCCACGCCGGTGGAGAAGCTGTTCCGCTCTGCGGCGCTCAGCCTGGCGCGGCAGCACCTGTTTGCGCGGCAATTCGTGAACACCGGCCGCATGGCCGTGGCCAACCCGTACACCCGCTCGAGCGCCTGCCATTCCGGCGGCGGGCAGTCCGTGCAGAACGTTGCGTTCCAGTGGGCCGACGGCAGCAGGGGCGAGGTCAACGACTTGCTGCGCTGGGCCGACGGGCGATTGCTGGTGCTGGTGTTCGGCAGCCATTCGGCGGCGGAGCTGGCGCGGCTGCGTGCGCTGGCCGCCAGCGCGCCGGTCTGCTGCGTGCAGGTGCTGGGCGCCGACGACGCAGCCGGCGCCCGCGAACACGTCCGCGACCCCAAGGGCCACCTGCAGGGCGCCTGCCATGTCTTCGGCCACGCCTGGGCGCTGGTGCGGCCGGACAGCTATGTGGCGGCCACCGGCGAGGCGGTGGATGCGTCCCTGGTGCACGCCGTCGGGCAGGCCCTGGGCGCCGCGCTGGAGGAGGAAGCGGCATGAAGACCACCTTGAACCTGCAGGATGCGGATGGTTTCTACGAGCAGCTGCTCGATGCGCATCAAGGCCTGAGCGAGGAGCAGTCGGCGCTGCTGAACGCGCGGCTGATCCTGCTGCTGGCCAACCAGGTGGGGGATGCGAAGGTGTTGAAGGAGTGCGTGGAGGCGGCGAAGACGGTGGCGAGCTGAATTCGTCATCCCCGCGAAGGCGGGGACCCAGGGCTCCCGGCCCCGACTTCGGGAGCCCTGGATCCCCGCCTCCGCGGGGATGACGCAGGCCCTCCGCGGGGATGACGGAGGCCCTCCGCGGGGACGACGGGGTCCCCCCGTAAAATCCCCCGGTGAGCACCGAACAACCTGGGCTGGACAGCCTCTCCAAGTCTTTCGAACCCGCGGCCATCGAGGCCAAGTGGGGCCCGTTGTGGGAACAGCGCGGCTATGCGCGCGCGGGCTACCGCGGCACGGGCGAGCCGAACCTGGCCGAGCCCTCTTTCGCCATCCAGCTGCCGCCGCCGAACGTGACGGGCACCCTGCACATGGGGCACGCGTTCAACCAGACCATCATGGACAGCCTGACGCGCTACCACCGGATGCGCGGCTTCAACACGTTGTGGGTCCCGGGCACGGACCACGCCGGCATCGCCACCCAGATCGTGGTGGAGCGCCAGCTGCAGGAGCAAGGCACCAGCCGCCACGACCTGGGCCGACCCAACTTCGTCCAGAAGGTCTGGGAGTGGAAGGAGAAGTCCGGCAACACCATCACCACGCAGATGCGCCGCATGGGCGACAGCGTGGACTGGTCGCACGAGTACTTCACGATGGACGACAAGCTGTCGAAGATCGTGACCCAGACCTTCGTGCAGCTGTACGAGCAGGGCCTGATCTACCGCGGCAACCGCATGGTGAACTGGGACCCCGAGCTCAAGAGCGTGGTGTCCGACCTGGAGGTGGAGAGCGAGGAGGAAGACGGCTTCCTCTGGCACATCCGCTATCCGCTCACCGACGGCGGCGGTGAACTGGTGGTCGCGACCACCCGCCCCGAGACCATGCTCGGCGACGTGGCCGTGATGGTGCACCCCGAGGACGAACGCTACCAGCACCTGGTGGGCAAGACGGTGAAGCTGCCGCTGTGCGACCGTGACATCCCCGTGATCGCCGACGACTACGTCGACCGCGCGTTCGGCACGGGCGTGGTGAAGGTGACGCCGGCCCACGACCCGAACGACTACCAGGTGGGCCTGCGCCACAACCTGCCGGTGATCAGCGTGCTGAACCTGGACGTCACGATCAACGACAACGCGCCCGCGGCCTATCGCGGCATGGACCGCTTTGCCGCGCGCAAGAAGGTCGTGGCCGACCTGCAGGCGCAAGGCTTCCTGGTCGAGACCAAGAAGCACAAGCTGATGGTGCCGCGCTGCGGCCGCACCGGCCAGATCGTCGAGCCCATGCTGATGGACCAGTGGTTCGTGGCCATGACCAAGGTAGGAGAGAACGACCCCACCGGCAAGTCGATCGCGCAGAAGGCCATCGACGTGGTGGAGAACGGGCAAGTCCGCTTCATCCCCGAGAACTGGGTCAACACCTACAACCAGTGGATGCACAACATCCAGGACTGGCCGGTGTCGCGCCAGCTCTGGTGGGGCCACCAGATCCCCGCCTGGTACGACGAGCAGGGCAACGTGTACGTCGCCACCAGCGAGGAGGAAGCGCAGAAGCAGGCGCCCGGCAAGAAGCTCACGCGCGACCCCGACGTGCTGGACACCTGGTACTCCTCCGCGCTGGTGCCCTTCTCCACCCTCGGCTGGCCGGCCAAGACGCAGGACCTGCAGCTGTACCTGCCCTCCACCGTGCTCGTGACGGGCTACGACATCATCTTCTTCTGGGTGGCCCGGATGATCATGATGACGACGCACTTCACCGGGCAGGTGCCCTTCCGCGACGTCTACATCCACGGCCTGGTGCGCGATGCGCAAGGCAAGAAGATGAGCAAGTCCGAAGGCAACGTGCTCGACCCCGTGGACCTGATCGACGGCATCTCGCTGCCGCCGCTGCTGGAGAAGCGCACCACCGGCCTGCGCAAACCGGAGACGGCGCCCGCGGTGCGCAAGAACACCGAGAAGGAATTCCCGGAAGGCATCCCGGCGTACGGCGCGGACGCATTGCGCTTCACCTTCGCCGCGCTGGCCACGCTGGGCCGCTCGATCAACTTCGATTCCAAGCGCTGCGAGGGCTACCGCAACTTCTGCAACAAGCTCTGGAACGCCACGCGCTTCGTGCTGATGAATTGCGAGGGCAAGGACCTCGCGGAGCAGGACGCCACGCAGACGCAGGCGGACCGCTGGATCATCTCGCGGCTGCAGAAGGCCGAGGCCGACGTGGCCAAGGGCTTCGGCGAGTACCGCCTGGACAACGTCGCCAACACGCTCTACCAGTTCGTGTGGGACGAGTACTGCGACTGGTACCTGGAAATCGCCAAGGTGCAGATCCAGACTGGCAATGAGGCGCAGCAGCGCGGCACTCGCCGCACGCTGATCCGCGTACTGGAAGCCATCCTGCGCCTGGCGCACCCGGTGATCCCTTTCATCACCGAGGAGCTGTGGCAGAAGGTCGCTCCCGTGGCCGGCAAAACGGGCGACTCGATCAGCGTCGCACCTTACCCGGCCACGAACCCAGCCAACGTCAACTCGGAAGCCGAAGCGTGGATGACGCGTTTGAAGTCGGTGGTGGACGCCTGCCGCAACCTGCGCGGTGAAATGAACGTGCCGCCGAGCGCGCGCCTGCCGGCCTATGTGCTGGGCGACGCCGCCTTCATGCGCGAAGCCGCGCCCGCCCTGCAGGCGCTGGCGAAGCTGAGCGAGGTGAAGGTGTTCGACGGCGAGGCGGCGTGGTCCGCGGCAGCGCAAGCGGCGCCGGTGGCCGTGGCCGGCGACATCCGCATGTGCGTGTTCATGGAGATCGACGTCGCCGCGGAGAAGGCGCGCCTGACGAAGGAAGCGGGCCGGCTGCAGGGCGAACTCGCCAAGGCCAACGGCAAGCTATCGAACGAGGCCTTCGTCGCGAAAGCGCCGCCGGCGGTGATCGAGCAGGAGAGGAAGCGGATTGCGGATTTCAGTGCGACGCTGGAGAAGGTGCAGGCGCAGTTGAAGCGATTGGGTTGAGCGTCATCTCCGTCATCCCCGCGAAGGCGGGGATCCAGGGCTCCCCTGCACCCGAATTCGGAAGCCCTGGATTCCCGCCTTCGCGGGAATGACGAATTCACCCGCCTCCGCGGGAATGACGCGGCTATCGCGGCGCGAAGTCCGAATCCCCCAACCCCATCGGCGCGCTCAGCAACTGATCGAACCCGCTGTTCGGCGGCGGGCTGGTCAGCGTCTCGTGCAATCTCTGCGCCACATACCAGCTGGCCCGCACCCGCGACTCCCGCGTCTGCGCGCCCAGCCGCGGCGTCAGGTACAGGTTCTTCGCCTCGTACAGCGCCGTTCCGCGAGCGGCAAACCCCGTATCCGCCCCGTCCAGAATCGCGGACTCGATGCGCCCGTCCGCCAGCGCCGCTGCGAAAGCCTCTGGTTCGAACAGTTCGGAGCGCGTGATCCCCACCCACAGCTGCCCCTGCCGGCAATGCGCCAACACCTTGTCGTTGATGAAGTGCTGGTAGCGCGATCCGTACAGCACCTGCACCGACACCGCGTCCGACCACTGCAGCAAGTCCTGCAGCCCGACCGGGTGGATGCGCAGCCGCTCCCAGATGGGCGCGGTGTGGTGCACGGCGGGGTCGTATCCGATGAGCTTGGCGCCCAACGATTCCAGCATGCCGGCCAGCGTGTGCGCCGTGGGCGCGATGCCGAGCAGGCCGATGGTCGCGCCGTTCAGCTCGCGGCCCATGCTGACCAGGGCGTTCCGGTCCCCGTTGAGGGACGACGCGATGCCGCGGCGGAACAGCAGCAGCAGGCTGGCCAGCAGGTATTCCGCATTCGAACGCACGTGCGCACTGATGGCCTGCACCACGCGCACCTTGTGTTCGCGGCAAGCTTCGAGATCGGTGTTGTCGGTGCCCGCGTGCAGGCGGGCGGCCACGCGCAGCACGGGCGCAAAGTCGAGGAATTCGCGGGTGATGGGCAGTTTGCGCGGCAGCACGATGCCCTGCACGTTGTAGAGCACCTTGCGCAGCGCGGCCGGATCCTGCGCCAGGTCCGGCCTCGGCTCCACGTGGTGGCGAGCTTCCAGCCAGGCCTGCGCCTCCGGAACCAGCCTGTCTAACAAAAGGATTTCCAAGACAACGTCCCCGTTTGCGCCACCGCAGCCGCATTTGTCCGCAAAATGCTGCAGTGCCACGCCCCTCTTGATCACACTCTAGCTACTACATCCGAGAAGGTCGATGAAAAACTTCACAAATGTTAACAAAGCGGTCTTTCCTGTTGCTGGCCTGGGCACCCGTTTCCTGCCGGCGACCAAGGCGCAGCCCAAGGAAATGCTGCCCGTGGTGGACAAGCCCCTGATCCAGTACGCCGTGGAAGAGGCGTACGACGCCGGCATCCGCCACATGATCTTCGTCACCGGCCGGAACAAGCGCGCCATCGAGGACCACTTCGACACGGCCTACGAGCTGGAGTCGGAGCTGGAAGCCAGCGGAAAGGCGGAGCTGCTGGCGCTGGTGCGATCGCTCTCCCCCTCGGACATGAACTGCTCGTTCGTGCGGCAGCCCCGCTCGCTGGGCCTGGGCCACGCGGTGCTGTGCGCGCGGCACATCGTGCGCAACGATCCCTTTGCCGTGCTGCTGGCCGACGACCTGATGTGCGGCCCCGACAGCGGCAAGGGCGTCCTCACCCAAATGGTCGATGTCTTCAAGGAAGTGCAGACGTCCGTGCTGGCCGTGCAGGAGGTGCCGCCGGAGCACACCAAGCGCTACGGCATCGTGGCCGGGGACAAGGTGGGCGATCGCTTGGTGAAGGTGAAGCAGATGATCGAGAAGCCGTCTCCGGACAAGGCACCCTCCCGCCTGGGCGTGGCGGGCCGCTACGTGCTGACACCCGACGTCTTCGACCGCATCGCCAACCAGCCCCGCGGCGCAGGCGGCGAGATCCAGCTCACCGACGGCATCGCCCAGCAGATGGGCGATCCTGGCGTGCATGCGTACCTGTACGAAGGCAAGCGCTACGACTGCGGCAGCAAGGACGGCTTCCTGGAAGCGACGGTGGAGTTTGCGCTGAAGCACCAGGAGGTGGGGCCGGCGTTCAGGGAGTATTTGCAGGCACTGAAGTTCTAGGCCGCGAAAGCCTGTCGTTGCGCAACGAACATAAATGGCGGCCGAGCAAGTTCGTCCATCGCGATGGACGACTCGTCGCTTCAAGGGACCCCAAGGAGGTATCGGTCAGCTCACGGTTGGCAGCGGATCTCGTCGCGGAGTTCTATGACCGGGCGCTGCCGCAGTATGCGTCGGGCCATCTGCTTGACCTCGGTTGCGGCAAAGTGCCGCTTCACGCCTCGTATCGCCAGTTCGTCAGCACCTCCACTTGCGTCGATTGGTCCCAGAGCCTGCACAAGAATGAGCACCTGGACCTCGAAGCCGACCTCACGGCGGTCCTACCGTTCGAGTCCAGTCACTTCGACACGGTGATCCTGTCCGATGTCCTGGAGCACATACCGGTTCCCGAGGCGCTGTGCAAGGAGATCGCACGCGTCCTCGCACCCGACGGCAGACTGCTGATGAACGTGCCATTCTTCTATTGGCTGCATGAAGAGCCGCACGACTATTACCGCTTCACGGAGTATGCATTGCGCCGCTTCATGTCGAACAGTGGGCTGCGTCTGGTGGAATTGCGCCCCCTCGGCGGTGTACCGGAGGTCCTCGCGGATGTCATTGCCAAGAGCTTCTTCCTCCGGTTCCCCAGACTCGGCGGCTTGTTCGCACGCGCAGTGCAGTGGATGGCCCACTCGGCGCGGCGCACGCGAATCGGCCGCCGGATCTCGGACAACTCGGCGGCCAAGTTTCCGTTGGGATACGCGTTGGTCGCCGAGAAAGGCCCTGGATTCCCGTCTCCGCGGGAATGACGCCGCTGCGCTACGCGGGGATGACGGAAATGCGCTGCATCCCCCGCCACGTCTTCCCCGGTGCCAACTGAACGGGGCTCCCCACCACTGCCGCCTCCACGCACACCATCCGCGTCCAATCCTCCGCCGGCATGTCCCCTAGAGCGGCCGCCTTCACCGGCCCCGGATTCCACACCACCGTATCCTCGAACCCCTGCTGCGTGATGCGCCGGCCGGGCACCAGCTCCACCTGCGCCGGCGCCCCGAGGTAGATCCGATCCACCTCCCCGGCGAACCGCACCTCCGCGTCGGCGTCTTCCCTCACCGCGCCGCCCGCGGCCGAATCCTCGTACCGCAGCCCCTGCAAACCGCGCACGGCCGCTTGCCGCACGTCGTCGACCGCAAAGTACGTGTGGATCGCCCCGGTGAAATCGAAAGACTGCCGCCCCGTATTGGCCACCTGCAAGTGCAGCTCCAGCCAGCGCGGACCGAGCCGGACCACCAGCACCAGGCAAAACGGGTGCTCCCAGCCGGAAACCACCATGGTCGAATCCAGCTGGAAGGTCGCCTCACTGACCGCGCCACCGAGCGTCGGCCCGGTCACCATCTCCCACCGACTGGTCCGCGCAAAACCGTGTTTTTGCAGCGGCCCGCGCTGCGCGAACTGCGGAAAGCAAATGGGTGCGCCACCGCGGAACGCCTTGCCGGGCGCGGGATGCGAAGTGGGGCTGGCGTAGATCTGCTCCCGCTCGCCGGCGGGCCGCCAGGACAGGAGCTGCCCGCCGTGCAGGCTGACCACGGCCTCGCTGCCGTCGGCAGTGTGGAGCGTGACGAGCGTGCCGTCGTCCACGCGCGCTCAGCGGCGGCGCAGCACGTGGACGAACTCGTCGCCCACCGTCTGCTGGTCGACCAGCTCGTTGCCCGTCTGCTTGGAAAAGGCCTGGAAGTCGCGCAGCGACCCGCCGTCGGTGGACACCACCTTCAGCAGCTGGCCGCTCGCCATGTCGGTCAGCGCCTTCTTCGCCTTCAGGATGGGCAGCGGGCAGTTCAGCCCGCGGGTGTCGATTTCCTTGTCGATCTGCATTTCGGCCCTTAATAGCGGCACTTGCATTCTATGTACAACGGGTACCCCTTTCGGCCGTGCGATTCTTCCTTGGCAGCCCTTTGACGGATGGGCATGGAACTTGATTGCTGATAATCTGAAACATTCTCGAACATCGGCCCATGACGAAGCGCGCACTCATTACCGGTATCACTGGCCAGGACGGCTCCTATCTCGCCGAGCTCCTGCTCGAAAAGGGCTACGAGGTCCACGGCATCAAGCGCCGCGCCTCCATGTTCAACACGGCGCGCATCGACCACATTTACCAAGACCCCCACATCGACAACCGCAGGTTTGTCCTGCACTACGGAGACCTGAGCGACACCTCCAACCTCACCCGCATCCTGCAGCAGGTGCAGCCGGACGAGGTGTACAACCTCGGGGCCCAGTCGCACGTGGCGGTGAGCTTCGAAGCGCCGGAATACACCGCCGACGTGGACGCGATCGGGACATTGCGCCTGCTGGAAGCCATCCGGTTCCTGAAGCTGGACCAGAAAACCCGCTTCTACCAGGCGTCCACGTCCGAGCTGTATGGCTTGGTTCAGGAGGTGCCGCAGAAGGAAACCACGCCTTTCCACCCCCGCTCCCCCTACGCCGTGGCCAAGCTGTACGCGTACTGGATCACGGTGAACTACCGCGAGTCGTACGGCATGTACGCCTGCAACGGCATCCTGTTTAACCACGAGTCTCCACGCCGTGGCGAAACCTTCGTCACCCGCAAGATCACACGCGGCATGTGCAACATCGCCCAAGGCCTGGAGAAGTGCCTGTACATGGGCAACATCGACGCCCTGCGCGACTGGGGCCATGCCAAGGACTACGTGCGCATGCAATGGATGATGCTCCAGCAAGACAAGCCGCAGGATTACGTCATCGCTACGGGCAAACAGATTTCGGTACGCGACTTCATCCACCTCACGGCCAAGAACCTGGGCATCAGCCTTCAGTTCGAGGGCAAGGGCGTCGACGAACAGGGCATCGTCGTTGCCATCGAGGGGGACCTGGCGCCAGCCCTGAAGGTGGGCGACGTGATCGTTCGAGGCGACCGGCGCTATCACCGACCGGCCGAAGTCGAAACCCTGCTGGGTGACCCGAGCCGCGCCAAGAAGGAACTGGGCTGGATGCCGGAAATCACCGTGGAGCAGATGTGCGCCGAAATGGTGTCGTGCGATCTCTCGGAGGCCAAGCAGCACGCCCTGCTCAAGTCGCACGGCTACCCGGTCATTCGCCCGAAAGAGGACCGTTGATGAGCGCCATCTTCGTTGCCGGCCACCGCGGCATGGTGGGCTCCGCCATCGTGCGGAAACTGCAGGCCCTGGGCCGCACCAACATCCTCACCGCCGGCCGCAACGAAGTGGACCTGACGCGGCAGGACCAGGTGGAAGCCTACTTCCGAAAGCACGACATCACGCAGGTGTACCTGGCCGCCGCCAAGGTGGGGGGCATCCATGCCAACAACACCTATCCCGCACAGTTCATCTACGAAAACCTGATGATCGAGTGCAACGTGATCCATTCGGCGCACGTGGCCGGTGTCCAGAAGCTGTTGCTGCTCGGGTCGTCCTGCATCTATCCGCGTGCGGTGGCACAACCGATGCGCGAGGACGCGTTGCTAACGGGCGTGCTGGAGCCCACGAACGAGCCGTATGCCGTTGCCAAGATCGCCGGCATCAAGCTGTGCGAAAGCTACAACCGCGAGTACGGCCGCGACTACCGCAGCGTGATGCCCACCAACCTGTACGGGCCCAACGACAACTTCCACCCCGAGAACAGCCACGTCATCCCGGCGATGATCCGCCGCTTCCACGAGGCCACGCAGTCCGGGCAGAAGGTGGTGACGGTGTGGGGCACGGGCAAGCCGATGCGCGAGTTCCTGCATGTGGACGACATGGCCGCCGCGTCGGTGCATGTGATGGACCTGCCGGCGGACACCTATCGCAGCGTCACGCAACCCATGCTGTCCCACATCAACGTGGGCACCGGCGTGGACTGCACCATCCGCGAACTGGCGGAGACCATTGCGCAGGTGACCGGCTTCAAGGGCGACATCGCCTTCGACACCACCAAGCCGGATGGGACGGCGCGCAAGCTGATGGACGTGGGGAAGCTGGAGCAGCTTGGCTGGAAGGCCAGCATCAGCTTGAAAGACGGCCTGCGCCAGGCCTACGAGTGGTTCCTGGCGAACGAGAAGCAGGCGCGCCTTTAAGGCGGAAGCCCTGGATTCCGGCCTTCGCGGGAATGACCAACTCCCCGTCACCCCCGCGGAGGCGGGGGCCCAGGGCTCCCCCTCCCCTACGCTGTCGGCATCTCCATGAACTGCGGCTCGTAGCCCTTGGTCCGCAGCCAGTCGGCCAACGCGAACCCGGTACCGCGCGGCCAGCACTTCACCTGTTCATAGCCCATCAGCCGGTAGTCCACCAGCTCCGGGGACAGCTTCACCTCACCCGTGCACACGGCGTGGTACGCGATGATCACCTGGTTCATGCGCAGGAACTCGTACGCGCCCACCAGCGTCAGCTCCTGCGCGTCCAGGTTGGTCTCTTCCTTGATCTCGCGCTTGATGCCGTCCTGCGGCGACTCCCCCGCTTCCATGAAGCCGGTGATCAGCGCGTACATCTTGTGCGTCCACGCTGCGTTGCGCGCCAGCAGGATCTTGTCCTGGTACTGCACGATGGCGGCCAGCACGGGCGTGGGATTGTTCCAGTGCGTCCACTGGCAGGCAGGGCAACGCAGCCGCTGCTTCTCCCCGCCGTCTTCCATCTGCGCGATCCACTCCAGCGGCGTCGCACATTGCGGACAGAACTTGAAGTCGCCCATCATGCGTCGTTCCCGCGCCCACCCTCGTCATTCCCGCGAAGGCGGGAATCCAGGGCTTCCGCATTCGGGCTCCGGAAACCCTGGGTCCCCGCCTTCGCGGGGATGACGGGGAAGGAGGCGGGGATGACGAATGTCAGGTTCATGCCGGAAACACCCCGGTCGACAGGTAGCGATCCCCCCGATCGCACACCACGAACACGATCGTCGCGTTCTCTACCTTCTTGGCAACCTCCAGCGCCACCCACAACGCGCCCGCCGCCGAGATGCCGGCAAAGATGCCCTCTTCGCGCGCCAGGCGCCGGCACATCTCCTCCGCATCATCCTGGCCCACGTACACGAGCTCGTCGACCGTCTTCGGGTCGTAGATCTTGGGCAGGTATTCCTCCGGCCACTTGCGGATGCCCGGAATGCGCGAACCTTCGTTCGGCTGCGCCCCGACGATCCGCACCTCCTTGTTCTTCTCTTTCAGGAAGTGCGACACGCCGGTGATGGTGCCGGTGGTGCCCATGGCGCTGACGAAGTGCGTGATGCGCCCGTCGGTCTGCTCCCACAGCTCCGGCCCCGTCGTCTCGTAGTGGATGCGCGGGTTGTCGGCGTTGGCGAACTGGTCCAGCACGCGGCCCTTGCCTTCGCGCTGCATGTTCTCCGCCAGGTCGCGCGCGTATTCCATGCCGCCGCTCTTCGGCGTGAGCACCAGTTCCGCGCCGAACGCCTTCATCGTCTGCGCACGTTCGATGGACAAGTCCTCCGGCATGATCAGCACCATGCGGTAGCCCTTGATGGCCGCGGCCATGGCCAGCGCGATGCCCGTATTGCCCGACGTCGCCTCGATCAAGGTGTCGCCGGGCTTGATCTCGCCCCGCTCTTCGGCGCGCTTGATCATCGACACGGCCGGCCTGTCCTTTACCGAGCCGGCCGGGTTGTTGCCTTCGAGCTTGCCCAGGATGACGTTGCCGCGTTTCGCGTTCTCGGCGGCGCCTATGCGCTGCAGTGCCACCAGCGGCGTGTGGCCGATGGCGTCCTCGATGGTGGGGTATCGCATGGCGTCACTGTGCCATAATTTGAAACCCCTTCTACCCGTGCCGGAGTGGCGAAATCGGTAGACGCAGCAGACTCAAAATCTGCCGGTGGCAACACCGTGCCGGTTCGATTCCGGCCTCCGGCACCAAAGTTTTTCTACCTCATCCCCGGCAATGAATAGTTGCTCGGTGGGCGGCGGTACGTAGAGGGCGCAGACGGAGCGGGGGCCGTGTAAATCTGCTGCGAGCGACTTTGCTGGCGTGCGTTCGATTCCTCGATCTCTCGATTGCGAGCCGCAATGTACGCCTTCACCTGCTCGGCCCACTGGTTGAGGCGCTGCTCCGCCGCATCGACCTCCTCGTTCAACGCCTCCTCCCGTGCGATGGCGTCGTCGATCAACCGTGTATTTGCCTCCGACGCAACGTCGGCCAGGCGACGCCAGCTGGCATCGGGCAGGCAGTTGGCGCCGCCTCGGCGCGAACATGTGAACCGCGCAGTGGCGGCGACAACCCCCTGGATGCTTCGGTATTCGTCGTCCTCGAAGCCACCAAGAAACGCTGCGGCTAGCCCCTGCCGTCCATAGCTCGCCAGGCACCGATCGTGCTCCTCGTATAGCCGTCGGGCCGCGTGGATTTCATCGTTGTCTCTGGGCCGAGTTGAGCCCAAGGAGCCACAGCGTTGGACAGGGCCTTCCTTGTTCTTCAAGTCGCGCGCATCTGCCAATACCCGCTTGGCGCCTGCCAGGTCGATTGCATCCAAAGCTGCCTTGATGATCCCCGCCGGATTGCCCTCCACCGCGGCTCGCAGTTCCTTGAAATGACGCGCGACATGCTGTTCGTTCCGCTGCAGGTGCCTGGAAAGGTCGGCCTGTACCGCCTGGCTTGCTGCAAAGTCCTGCTGGAGTTTCTGCAGGCAGGCTGCGCGTGACTTGGTGGCGGTTTCGACGTCGTCCTGGACGGACTCCTCCAACTCAGCGGCGCTCGCGTAAGTGAGGACCTCACGAACATGGCGCTGCGCGTCGTAGTGCAGGACTTCCTTGTCGCAGCCTTCAAGAGCCCCCGCATACCGTGCCGGGAACCCCCGGGCGTCGAGCTCTTCGCCCTTCAGGGGCAGGCCGGCCGCCATCCAGCCCTTGTTGCCGTCACGCAGCCAGTAGATCTTGCTGTAGCCCGCCTTTACCGCCCGCAGCGTGGCGTTGTACGAGAGATGGCAGAAGTCGCCGTGGCAGTAGATCAGCAGCGGCGCCTTCTTGTCCCCGCCCGTCACCTCGTCCAGTCCCTTGGCGAGAATTTCCTGCGCCTTGTCATCGGGCCTCGGGCTTCCGATGGAGGGCAGTGCATGGGCCCCCGGCAACTGCTGGTCGTCCCGCATCGCCTGGATAACCACCAGACGCGAGCCCACGCCATCCATCAGGCATTTGGCCTCCTTCGCCGATACGGTAATGCCTCCGGGAACGCTGGTCGGGACGTTGCCGGACCTTTGCAGGAACTCGGCGGAAACGTCCGCCGCGGTCGCCGGCCCCACTTTGCAAGCCTTCTCCGCGGCTGGAATGCTCATGCGAGCCCAGGCCGGCGCCGACCAGGCCATGCCGGCGGCCATCAGGAGGGCCAATGTGAGTCGAGAAGTGAACGGCATCGATGACGGCTCCGCATGTCTTGAACGACACCGCGCCGGCCATGCGGACGGAGCGGGCAGCCGACAATATGCCGCCCGCAGCAAGGGCGCGCAATTGAGCAAATGGTGGATGCCCGGGTCGGGATCCCTGTAAAGCCGCGTCGGCTTGTATAACTGCGTCTGCAGAGAGCATCAGCTTGGACGAACGACAGTCTTTTATTTCCGTGCAGTACCTGCGCGCCATCGCGGCGCTGCTCGTCGTACTGCACCACGCGCGCAATCCGCAACCCTGGTTGTTCAACCCGCTCGAGAACTTCTTCGGCGGCACCACCGGCGTGGACATCTTCTTCGTGATCAGCGGCTTCATCATGTTCACCGCGGCTCGCAACGAGCAGGTGGGCACCTTCCTCTGGCGCCGGCTGGTTCGCGTCGCGCCCCTGTACTGGATCGCCACCCTGCTGATGCTGGCGCTTGCCGTCAAGGCGGGCGAAGCCCTCACAGCGGAGGGCTTCGCGCACGTGGTCAAGTCCGCCCTGTTCATCCCGCACTTCAGCGTGAAGTTTCCCGACCAGGTCTGGCCCTACTACATCCCCGGATGGACGCTCAACTACGAGATGTTCTTCTACGCGCTGTTCGCGATCGGCATCGCCGTCGGCCGACCGCTGGTGGCCACCACTTGCATCATCGCCAGCCTGGTCGCACTGGGCCTCGCCGTCCAGCCGGAGAGCCCGGTCGGCATCATCTACACGAACCTGCTGCTCCTGGAATTCCTGGCCGGTGTGTGGATCGGGTACGTGCAGTGGAAGCACGGCTTTCGGCCGCTGTCCGGCGTCCTGCTGCCCACTGGCTTCGTCGCGATCCTCATGGTGGGGGAGGACGTCATTCCGCGTGGCTTGGCCGCGGCCGCCATCGTCATCGGCGCCGTCTCGCTGGAGCGCGTCATTCCCAGGCTGCGCCTGCTCAAGGCGCTGGGCGACGCCAGCTACGCCATCTATCTGTTCCACGTCCCCGCTCTCTTCCTGGCAACCGCCTTCGTCAGGCGCTTGCCGCTACAGGGCTGGCTGCAGTTCGCCGTGATGATCGCCGTGTGCATGGGTTTGTCCATGCTGGTGGGGATTGCCGTGCGCAAGTTCGTGGAGCAGCCACTGCTGCGGAAGTTGCGGACGCCGCCCGTGTTCCGGCCGGGGACGAAGCAGGTGCCGGGCTAGGTGAAGTTGAAGTTGGAACTCTCCAGGCGGGCAGCCTGGATCATCTTCGCCATCCTGGTGCTGCTGCTCGTGGCTGGCACGACGATGCCCAACGAGTTGAAGGCGGAGATCGAAGGTCGCATGTGGCGCAAGCTGCCATGGTCGGCACTGGCTCACTACACGCTCTTCATGCTGCTCGGGATGTGCCCCGTGTACGGCAACGGACGTGCAGCGGCGTTGCGGACCATTGGCGTCGCCGTCATGCTCGCCGTGATCACGGAAACGCTGCAGTCGGTCGTCCCTGGTCGTCATCCGCAGATGAAGGACATGGCGATCGATATCGCTGGGACGGCTACCGCGCTCTTCCTGCGCAGAGTTCTGCCGCCCGTACGAATCTCCAGCTGAAACAAAAAAGCCCGCGAGATGCGGGCTTTTTCTGCTCAGGAGCCGTGGCTCTGAAAGGCTAGAAGCCCCCCGTTCCAGTGACAGTGCGCACCTTCACAGAACCGAAGATCACGCTGTTGATGAGGATGGTTCCATCCCTCCGGATCCTGAGGTTCACGAATCGCGTTGCCCGCTTTCCGTTCAGGACCACGGTAACGGGCACTCTCCTTGCCTCTCCGTCCGCGAGCTTCCCGGTCGTATTAACGATGATGTCGCAATCCCTGACCTTGATGGACGTCCCCACAGTCAGCTTCGTCCGATAGGTGGATCCCAGGATCCGGAAGATGCAGGATCCGAACTCCAGCGCGCCTGTGGCGGTGTCCCCACCCGAAGCGATCCGGAATCCCAAGTTCTGCTGATTGGCGCCGGGACCCACGATGTCCACCTGGGTGTCGGTGGCCGTTTCGAAAGTCGGCACGCCGCCTTCGTAAACGAACGACTCGCCCTCCAGGGCCGTGAAAAGACTCTCACCGTTCGTGGGGTCGACCCTGACCTGGAGGTCCTCGGTCGCCACAGTCGTCGACTCCTCGCCGCCGCCGCCACCGCCGCAGGAGACAAGGAAGGTTGCACTGCTCAAGATGGCAGCGAGCAGGAACATTCTCTTCATGGGGAACCTCGCAAGTTTCAATGGACCGTAAATTCGGTTTGCAGGGAGCGTACCCGAAATGAAACGGGAGGTAAACACGGATGTGCATCAACCAGATGGTCTAGTCAGGCGTATGCGACAGGCACGCTTCCCCGCCCTTACCATCCGGCACCCATGCCGCGACTCCTCCTGTCTTCCATGCTCTTCGCCGGTGCAGCCCTGTGCACCGTTTCGGCCCTTGCAGGGGACAACACGATGAACGCCGCCGGTTTTTCGGGGCTGACGGTGACGCCAACGGCCAAACTGCTTGGCTGGGGACGCATGGAGATGGCGTATGACCACCAGCTGCCCGGCGTGGTGCGCAATCCACAGGGCCACAACTTCGTGCTGGGATTCGGCTTGCTGCCCAACCTGGAAGTCGCGGGTCGCTTGGCGACCAATTCGTCGAACGCGAACTGCTTCTTCGGAAGTGGATGTGGCGCACGGGACCTGTCGGCCTCCGGCAAAGTCGGCATCGGCCTGGACAGCGCTGGTCGTTTCCATGTCGCGGCGGGCGTCACGGACGTGGGCGGCAGCGTCACCTACTTCCGCAGCTACTACGGCGTGTTGACGTACGACGAAGGTCCCTGGCAAGCCAGTGCGGGCCTTGCGCGGCGCGCCGGGGCGGGAATCAGTGGTTCCCGGTCCCCCTTGCACGGCCCGTTTGCGGCGGCGGCATGGCAGCCCTTGCCGCTGGTGCGCGGCCACCTGGAATACACCGATGGCAATGCCTGGGCCGGCGTGCGGCTGTTCGCACCCGCCCAATGGCTGCCGGAGGGCTGGTCGGCCCACGTTGGCGCGAACGCGCGGCTGACCGACACCGACCTGACCGCACGGTCCTGGTTCTCCGCGGGCGTTTCCATCCCCCTCTACAAGGTTCCCTCACTGCCCGCGTCCCAACGACGCGGCCCGCTGCCCGAGCTGGCCGGCACGCAGCAGCCACTGCCCGCGTATGAAGCCAGGGCCCTGCCGCCGGCCCCGAGCGCGCCGCCGGCGCCGATGGATGCGCCCGCGGCACGCGCGCCCACGGCGCAGGCTTCGGACGAACAGCTGCTCCAGCTCGCCGCGCTGCTGCAGGCGCGCGGCCTGGAAGACATCTCGATCGGCCGCGCCGCCGACCAGTCCATCGCCATCCGCGCGAACAATGCCACCTACAACTGGAACACGGCCGATGCCATCGGCGCGGCGCTGGGCGCCATCGCGAACGGACTGGGCGATACCCGCTCGGTGTTCCGCTTGATCCTAACCCAGCGGCAGGTGGCCATCGTTGCCGTCACCGGCTCTTCCGACTGCCTGCGCCAGTGGATCGATGGCGAGAACCAGGCTTGCGTGGCCGGCGAAGTTTCCACGCCCGGTACCTCCCACCTGGAGGCCCTGCATGCCGACGTCCGATGGGTCGTCGCAAACGCGCAGCCGAGTTGGAAAACCCTGAGGATTGCGCTCAGCCCGGTGCTGCGCACCACAATGGGCACCGAGTTCGGTGCGATCGACTACTCCGCGGGCGCCAGCGCATCGTTCCTGCAGCCGCTGTGGCGCGGCGCGAGCGCCGAGGTCCGCCTCCTCCAGGAACTCGCGCGCTCCGAGGATTTCAGCTCCGACGGCGTGTTCTACGGCCGCCGGGTTCGCAACGGCATCGATCGCATCGCCTTCACCCAGACCTGGCGGGTCCCCGTGGAGCAGTGGCTGGGCCCAATCGACCCGCTGGCGATGCGGCAGTGGGGCCTTGCCGCCGTCACCGCCGAAGGAACGGTTGGCCGCTTCGGCGGCTCCTTCGACGGCGCGCTCGCCTCGTTGCGCTGGGAACCGGGCGAAGGCCGGCATCGCCTGAACCTGCAAGCCGGCAGCTTCCGCAATGCCGAATTCGGCCAGCCCGGCGCAGGCCCCGAAGTGGCCACGCCCGTTCTCGCCAGCTACCGGTACAACCTGACGGCTACGCGGACCTACCTGGAGGCCACGGCGGGCCGCTTCTTTTACAACGACTTCGGGTTCCAGTTCGGCCTGCGCCAGTGGTTCACCGACTTCTCGGTGGCTGCGTGGTACCGCCGCAGCCGCTTCGATACCGGCCCGGCCGCCCAGATCGTCGGGGTGGAGCTGTCGGTGCCGATCGGGCCGCGCAAGGACATGAACCCCGGATGGTTCCAGGTCACGGGCACGCCTCGCTTCGCGCACAGCGTTCAGACCAGCGTCCGCGAAGCTGGAGGCAATCCCCTGCGCCCCGGCTACGGCATTCTTCCGCCTACGCCGACTCTAGACGCAACCTTCAACTCGGACCGCGCCGGACTCCTCTACTTCGAAGACAACATCCGTCGGATCCGCGACGCGGCTCGCTGACGCACGGTTGTGTTCCTTTATCACGCTAACCGGCGGAACGTCCGCCTGCCCCATGACACTTAGGGAAAAGTACCTATCGGCTACGTTACAGTCCAGCATCCATTGGATGGCTGAAAGAAGACGAACGATGTTCCAGGCGGCTGTTGCGGCCCTTCACCGGTGCCTGATCGTGACAGCGGCGGTGCTGCTGCATGGCTGTGCGGTCGTGACTGCACCGGGATTCGACTATGCGGACCCGAAGCTACGGACCAGCGTTACGCTGGGGCAGTACGTCCCAGGCGACGTCGACGCGCAGCCGCAGGGCGTGGTCATACCCATTACGCCCTCTCTGGTTCAAACGGAAGCGCGTTCACGTCCGCGAGAAATTGCGGCGGATGTGCGCCGCCTGTTTGCCAGTCCAAAGCCGTACACCATTGGGACCAGCGACGTCATCAGCATCGTGGTGTATGACCATCCGGAGTTGTTGCCGAACGCGGGAGCGGTCATCAGCCAGCAGGCGGACCCAACTGGCATCAGCAGTGCGCCGGGCTTCATCGTCGGTGCAGACGGGCAGATCACCTTCCCGTTCGTTGGCCGTGTCCGCGTTGCGGGCCTGACTGAAATCGAGGCGACGGACCTGATCCAACGCCAGCTGGCGAGGTACATCAAGGACCCGCAAGTAGTGGTCCGGATCAATTCATTCCGAAGCCGCCGTGCTTATGTCGACGGCGAGGTGCGCACGCCGGGAACAGTGATCTTCACGGACGTTCCCATGACGTTGCCGGAAGCGATCAATCGTGCCGGCGGTATCACGGCCAATGGAGATCGATCGTCCGTGCTGCTCACCCGCAACAACCAGACCACGCCGGTCAACCTGATGCAGTTGCAGGAAATGGGCGTCAACCCGAACCAGATCCTGCTGGAAGCCGGCGACATGGTGACAGTGCGTAATCGCGACGAGAGCAAGGTCTTCGTCATGGGCGAGATCCTCCGCCCCTCCGCGCTTGTGATGCGCAACGGCAGGCTGACGCTGAATGAAGCATTGGGTGAAGCGGGCGGGCCGAACCTGCTGACGGCGAACACCGGGCAGATTTACGTGATTCGAAACACGCTGCAGGAAGGCTCTCCGGCCGTCTACCACCTCAACGCGAGCAATCCAGCAGCGCTGGCCTTGGCTGAGACCTTCTCGCTGCGTCCCCGCGACGTGGTGTACATCGACCCGGTCCCGTTGGTGAACTGGAACCGCATCATTTCCCTGGTGCTCCCGTCTGCCCAGGCGCTTGGGCTCACCCGGAACGTCATTTCCCCGTGATGATGAAATCGGTGCTCGTCCTGTGTGAAGGCAACATATGCCGCAGCCCGATGGCTGCTGCGCTCCTTTCTGCCGCCAAACTCGATTTGCAGGTCAGCTCCGCCGGCCTCGGCGCATTGGTAGGGCGGCCCGCAGATCCTATGGCGATCCGGTTGATGGCCGAGCGCGGAATCGACCTTCAGGCGCATCGAGCCGTTCAGGTCACTCGTCCGGTGTGCGTAGCTGCTGACCTGATCTTCGTGATGGAGAATGAGCAGAGACAGCGCCTGGAAACCCTCTACCCCGAGGTGCGGGGGCGCGTGTTCCGCCTGGACGAGACCGATGTTCCCGACCCATATCGAAAGTCCGAACAAACTTTCCGCATCTCGCTTGCCGGCATCATCAATGGCGTGGAAGCCTGGACGCGCAAACTGAAGCAGATCTGACATAGCCTCCCATGAACGCGCCGCCGAACTACCAGAGCCAACTTGCCTTGAGCCAGCCCACACAGGCCCTGCCGGACGACGATGGCATCGACCTCGCCGAGTACTGGGACATCGTGCTGGACAATCGGTGGCTGGTGGCGGGCATCACCGCTTTGGCCATCCTGGGAGGCGGAGCGTACGCCTTCCTGGCCTCGCCGGTGTATCAATCCAACCTGTTGATTCAGGTGGAGGACTCGAGTGGCGCCAAATCGCTCCTCGGTGATGCTGCCGATCTGTTTGCCACGAAGACCGCGGCGAGCGCCGAGATCGAGATCCTGCGCTCCCGGATGGTCTTGGGGCAAGCGGTCGACAATTCCCTGGCCTACATCGAGGCAAGCCCTCGTTACCTGCCCTTGGTAGGCAGGGCAATGGGACGCCGTGCGACCGAATTGTCGGACCCCGGCTTTTTGGGCCTGACCGGCTACGTTACCGGCCGCGAGAGCATTGCGATCGCCGTCATGGACGTCCCCAGCGAACTGGAAGGCACCCGCTTCATCGTCACCGCGTTAGGCGGCAACCGGGTGCAGCTGGCACACGCTGACCTGGACCAAGCGCTGATCGCCAACGTGGGAGCTCCCAACGAGTTGTCGACGCCGCTCGGACCTGTGCGCATCCACATCACTCGATTGGCAGCCAAGCCGGGCGCGGAGTTCATCGTCGTTCGGCACTCGCGGCTGGCAACCATCAATGATTTGCAGGAACGCCTGAGACTGGCTGAAAAGGGGCGTCAGTCGGGCGTCATCGACGCAACGCTCGAAGACACCAATCCTGTCAAGTTGACCACCTTGCTCAACGAGATCGGGCGACAGTACGTTCGTCAGAATGTGGAACGCAGGGCCGCGGAAGCGCAGAAGAGCCTCGATTTTCTGGACGTGCAACTGCCGCAGTTCAAACGGCAGCTCGACCAGGCCGAATCGGCCTACAACCAGTACCGCAATCGTCAAGGCACCGTGGCGCTTGACGAGGAAGCAAGGCTGATTCTGACCCGGTCGGTCGATCTGCAATCCAAGCTGCTGGAGGCCCAGCAACGCAGGCGCGAACTCAGCGCGAGGTTTACAGCGGATCACCCTGCGATCCAAACACTCGACGACCAGATTCGGGCGTGGAATGCCGAGATCGCCAACCTGAACGCCCGTGTTCGGGGCATGCCCGCTATCCAGCAAGACGCTGTTCGACTCGAGCGGGATGTGAAGGTGAACAACGAGTTGTATTCGCAAATGCGAAACAGCGCTTTGCAGCTCCAACTGGTGAAGGAAGGAAAAATTGGCACGGTTCGGCTGATCGACGATGCCGCGCCTCCCGAAGAACCAGTCAAGCCACGGCGAGCCATGGTGATGGCGCTGGCCGCTGCCTTGGGTCTGTTCGGGGGCTTGCTGCTTGCCATTGCCCGGGCTACGTTCTTCCGCGCCATTCGCAGCCCGCAAGAGATAGAAGAGCGGACCGGCCTGAGCGTTTACAGCACAATTCCCCTTTCGGATATACAAGAGAAGCTGGCGCGAAAGGTGGCACAGAAGGAACCGGGCCTTCACGTCCTTGCGGTTATCGAGCCTAACGACGGCGCGGTAGAAAGCCTGCGGAGCCTGCGCACGTCCCTCCAGTTTGCGATGCTGGAAGCAGCAAACAATCGGATCCTGATCACCGGCGCGACACCTGGGGTAGGTAAGAGCTTCGTCTCTTCGAACTTGGCTGCTGTCCTGGCCTCAACCGGCAAACGCGTGGTCTTGGTTGATGCGGACATGCGCAAAGGTCACCTCAACCAGTATTTCGGGCTGCCGAGACCGCGAGGTTTGTCGGAGCTGATTGCCGGCAGCCTGACTGCCAAGGAAGCGGTGCACGCTTCCGGCATTCCAAATCTCGACGTGATCACGACCGGTACGATCCCGCCCAATCCAGCAGAATTGGTGCTGAGTTCTTCGTTCACGCAATTGCTTGACCACCTTTCGATGCAATACGACATCGTTCTGGTGGATTCTGCCCCCGTGCTTGCCGCGTCCGATACGCTGGGCATTGCACCTCACGCAGCCACGGTTCTCCTGGTAGCGCGAGCGGGCGAGACTCAGTTGGGCGAGCTCCAGGAAAGCAGCAAGAGGCTGCTGCATGCCGGCAAGCAGGTGACTGGCGTCCTGTTCAACGCATTGGACGTGTCCCGCCGCCACTACGGCAGCTACGGGTACAAGTACGGCGGCTACCGGTACAAGAACTATAACTACGGTCAAAATTAGGCTGAAGCGGCCCTGCCGCTTCAGCCGGTGATCGGCTTAGCGGGAGCCGTGGCCCGTCAAGACGACCAGGATCGTCTTCGCCAGGATTTTGGCATCCAGCCACACGCTCCATTGCTGCACGTACTTCGAGTCGAGCTGAACGCGCTGCTGGTACGTCAGCGCATTCCGGCCGCTCACCTGCCACAGCCCGGTGATGCCAGGCTTCACCGCGCAGTAAGCGCTCCAATGCGGCCCGTACAGATCGCGCTGATCGAGCATGCAAGGCCGCGGCCCTACCAGGCTCATATCTCCCTTCAGCACGTTCCAGAACTGTGGAAGTTCATCCAAGCTGGTTCGGCGAATAAATCGCCCCACGGGCGTAATGCGCGGATCCCGGTGTAGCTTCTGATATGTATTCCATTCGGAGCGCGCGCCGTCGTCTGAGTCGAGGAAGGAGCTCAGCGCCTCCTCCGAGTTCTCCACCATGGACCGAAATTTGTAGAACCGAAAGGGGCGCCCGTCCTGCCCGATTCGTTTCTGCACGAAAAACACGGGCCCCTTGGACGTCAGCTTGACGCTCAACGCCACCGTCGCATAGAGCGGCAAGCACGCGACGAAGAACGTCAGCGCGCCGGCAATGTCCATGCCTCGCTTCAAACGCGCCTGGGCGAGCGACAACCCCTTGGCCGGTGGCGGCACGTAGGCAAAGCCCGCCGACGCCGCATCCATGACTTCTTGCTCCGCTCGATACATCTCCCGCCCCGTCTCTGTTACCGTTACTACCGGCGTGATACGAAATGACACAGAACGGCCATGGTACACAACGAAAGCTCATGGAGGAAGTCCTCCGATAGCCGTATACCTAATGGATCACCAAATCGGGGTATCAATCCCACCTCTGTGGTGACTTCGCCATCGCCTTGCAGCAGCAAGTACTACTACTTCGCCTTCACCGCAAAGTCTTCCAGGCTCTTGCCATCCTTCAGCGCCTTGGTCACCCAGCCCGGTTTACGACCACGTCCCCCGGACCACGTTTCGCCGTTCGGCCCACGGTACTTGACGGCGGCCGGAGAGCTTTTCGCACGGGCCGCACCGCCAGCGCGACCCGGGCCCGATGCCGCAAGGCCGAGGTCCTGGGCTGTCAAGCCGTACAGCCGAATCTTTTCCTTGATGTCCGAAATGGCATCGGCAATTTCCTGCTCCCGCATGCGCTCTGCTTCGGCAAGCAATTTCTCGGCCTGTTGCTTCAATTCCAGATAGGTTGCCATTTCGTATTCCTTGTCGAGTTGCTGCGAGGGGCGATTATGCAAAATCAATTGGGTGCTGCCGAGCAAATCAAATGAAAAATCGCATCCGGTTGCACACCCTCCTCATTTGCCGCATCCTTGATGCAGCCAACTCCGGGGACCCGCCATGGGAGTCGCCTCCGCACTTCGCTCCGCTGCCGCTTCGGCGCTCTGCTTCTTCGCCCTGGCCGCCACGGCGGTGACCGGCCCGCAACAGGAAGTCATCGACGCACTGAAACGCGCCACCCAGGCCGTGGTGGGCGTCCAGGTGGGCGCCACCGAAGGCGCGCGCTCCGCGGAGACGCTGGGGCGCCAGCGGGAGGGCTCCGGCGTGGTGATCGGTGCCGACGGCCTGATCCTCACCATCGGCTACCTGATGCTCGAGGCCGACGCCATCCAGGTGGTCACGCACGATGGCCGCACCTTGCCTGCCACCCCCGTCGCGTACGACATCGCGACCGGCTTCGGCCTGATCCGTCCGCTCTTGCCGCTGCGAGGCATCGCACCCGTGCCGCTTGGCAGCGCGGGCGACGTCACTCCCGGCACGCCGCTGATGGCCAGCACGGGCGGAGATTCCGGTGAGGTGGCCGTGACGCAGTTGGTCAGCAAGCGCGCCTTCTCCGGCTATTGGGAATACCACATCGACAGCGCGCTCTTCACCAGCCCGCCGCTGCGCAACCACAGTGGCGCGCCGCTCTTCAACCAGCGCGGCGAGCTGCTTGGCATCGGCAGCCTGTTCGTGGGCAATGCGATGGGCGACAACCGCCAGCTGCCCGGCAACATGTACGTGCCGGTGGACCTGCTCAAGCCGATCCTGGCGGAGATGCAGCAGACCGGCAGCAGCCGCATCAGCCGGCGCCCGTGGCTTGGACTCAGCTCCACGGAGCAAGCTGGCCGCGTACAGATCGTGCGCGTGAACAAGGACAGCCCGGCGCAGGAGGCCGGCTTGTCGCCGGGTGACGTGGTGCTGGCGATCGAAGGCGAGAAGGTCACCACCCTGGAAGCTTTCTACAAGAAGCTCTGGTCCGTGCCCGAACCGGACGTCGACGTGCGGCTGACGGTGCTGCAAGGGGCGGAGATCCGGCAGGTGACGGTCAAGGCCGTGGACCGTATGAAGACGCTGCGCCGGCCCGCCGGAATCTGAGGAATATGTCACTTTGACAGTGTCGTCCGACACGCCGTACGGATAAAACCTGACGGACAGGCGCGCTCCAGTCCTTAGCCTAGGGTTACTGAGCAGGAGGGTGCGATGTCGGGCTGGAAAGACTGGTTGCTGGTGGCCGCGTGCGCCGTGGGCTTGCTGGTGCTGTCCCAAGCCCTGTGGCTCTGGCAGACGTGGCCGGTGCGTGAGTTGCTGCTGGCGGCACCGCGATGACAGCGCTCCTGCAGCGGTTGCGCACCCTGCCGCGCCCTCGCCTCATCCACCTGGCCTGGCTGCTGCTCGGCGCGTGGGCGATCGGCATCCTGGTGGCCGCCTGGCAACTGGGGAGCTGGCGGCAGGAGCTGTCGCGCACCTTGCTGCAATTGAATGCCGACGCGCACTTCCGCTCGCGCGTGCCGGGCCGCGAGGGCGTGGATCCCGAGTGGTATCGGCGCAAGGCGCTCACGCTGCTGTCTGCCACTCGGACGCTGCAGCACGATGCGACGTGGACGGCCTTCATGCCCGGCTCCTGGCGCGCCTTCGATAAGCTGGAAGAACAGTTGCAGGCCCGCCTGGAGCACGAATTCAACGAGATCGTCGTGGAGACGGTGCGGCGGGAGCTGTATCTGCGCGCCTCCAAGCTCACGGGCGTGCCGCTGGTGCGCGGGACGGGGGATCTCAATCCCGCCAGCGGCTGCCAGTCCCCGGTGCCGGAGAACACCGAGCGCAAGCTCACCGCCGTCGCGGAGGACCTGACGGAATTCGTGGCGGTGCGCGACTACGTGCTGGGCGTGGAGCGGCTGGACGAGGCGGTGCACGCCTTCCTGTCGCTGCACTACAGCGACGGGCACCCCGACCAGCTGCGGCAACTGGTGGCGTACACGCTCCACAAGGAGCTGCCAGGTGCGCTGGAGCACAGCGTGCGCATGTTCCACGGCGGCGAAGAGGTGAGCGTGGAGCAGACGCTCATGCAGTCGCGCCTGCAGTGGGCCACGCGCTGCTCCCTGGTCAAGGCGATGACTGCGCTGCACGCGCGCCTGCTGAACACCAACGACCTGTTCGCGCTGGAGCAGGACCTGGCCGCGCGCAGCGCCGGCCTGTTCGACCCGCCCGCGCGGCAAGTGGCCTTCGACCGCACGCTGGAGCGTTACCTCGCTGTGCACAAGCTGCTGGAGGATCAACACGCCTTCCTCTCGCGCGGGCGCAACGAGTGGATGCGGGAGGGCACGTTGAAACTCGGCCCGAGCTACCAGGACGTGCTGCAGCGCATCGAGCGCACGCGCCTGCTGGGGCCCGACGTGGTGAAGCAGTTGAACGACCAGTCGGGCGCTGCCTTTGCCGAATTCCGCCGCCAGTTCGAACAGGCTTTCGGCAGCCAGGGCGCCCCCGGCATCGTGTGGGTGGAATCGGAAAAGCGTTTCGACCTGTCGCCGGAGCGCGCCGCCGTGCGCAACGGCCTGGGCGGCCTGCTCAAGGCTTCTTTCATGAGTGAGGAGGCAGCGCCTACCAAGGGCGCGCGCGAGAGCACCACGCTGCCCAAGGTGCTGGCGGAGGCGCGCAAGGTGGCCGCGGAGCGCGCTCGCGTGCTGGAGGAAGTGGTCCCGGCGTTTCCGGAGCAGGCGCGGCCGGTGGTGAAGCGTGTCGTGGACCTGCGCGTCTCCGAGATGATTTACCAGAAGGCGTATCGCACGCTCAAGGCCGGCTTCCCCGAGGATGTGCAGACGCCGCTGGTGCCCGCTACCTTCCGCGGACAGCGCGACCAGGTGCTGGCGTTGCAGGCCGTGTTGAAGGAGGCGGGTGGCCGGTGGTTCGGTGATCGGCTGGTCGCCACGCTGGATGGCGAGGTGGTGCGCCGCCTGGTGTTGATGCAGGAAGAGATGCGCCAGCTGCCGCTGTACGAAACCCGGCTGGACAACCTGGCGTGGTGGCAGGGCGAGCCGATGCTGGTGGCGCACACGGCAGGATCTGAAGCCACCGCAGGGTTAGGCAAGACGGCGACGCGGCTGGAGCTGATGGTGCAGAAGGCGCGTGCCTTGCAGTCACTGGGCAGCCCTGCGCTGGCGACAGAGCCCACGGCGATGAAGTGGCAGCAGCTGCAGTCGGAGCTGGAGCGCTACAACGCGCGGTCTTCGGACAGCAGCTTGCTGCGGCTGGAGCGGTATCTCGCGGCGCTGGGGACGGATCTGCGGCGGGAGAACTGTGCGGAGCGGCTGTCATCTGCGTTGCTGCCGGCTGCGCACGAGGATTTCATTTCGCAGAGGCAGATGCAGATGCACCAGGCGTTGAGCCGGCGGTGCGCGGAGCTAAGGGCGCAGGGGGTGGCGCCTGCGGCGAGCTTGACTCAGTGAGTGTTCCGGCTGGCGCCGGAATGAATAGGAATTCGTCATCCCCGCGCCCCTCTTCGTCATCCCCGCGCCCTCCTCGTCATCCCCGCGGAGGCGGGGATCCAGGGCTTCCATGCACCCGAATTCGGGAGCCCTGGATTCCCGCCTTCGCGGGAACGACGGCATTCATCTAAGGCCGTCGGCCACCGTCGGATACCAGAGCCTCACCCCCAGCTCCTTCTTCAGCCGGTCGTTCCGCAACCTCCGCGACTCGCTCATGAAACTCAAGAGCATCAGCGGCAACTGTTCCTGCGCGGTTGTCCTCGCCACCCGCGGTGGACGCGGCAACTTGTACAGGTCCGCGGCCAGGTCAAAGTAGTCGCCCATCTTCAACTCGGTGTCGTCACTCGCGTTGTAGACGCGCTGCGGCTCTCCCCGCCACAGCGCCGCAAACAGCGCGCGGGCCAGATCGTTGGCGTGGATATGGTTTGTGTACACGTCGTCCTGCGGCTGCAGCACCGGCGTGCCTTTCAACAGGCGATCGCGCGGCGTGCCGCCCGCACGGTCCGGCGCATAGATGCCGGGGATGCGCAGGACACTCACGCGCGTTCCCGTGCCGCGCCCGAAGAAGCGCACCTGGCGCTCTGCATCCACGCGCCGTTGCGCGCGCGGCGTTCGCGGTTGAACGGGGCGGGACTCGGACACCCACTCACCCTGGCAGTCACCGTACACGCCGCTCGTGGAGCCATAGACAAACGCTGCCGGTGCCGTGCGCAAGCGCAGCGCGCGCAACAGCGCCTGGGTGCGGAGATCGCGCCACCATTCCTGCTGCGGCTCGTTCGGCGGCGGCGCCAGGTGGACAACGCGGTCGGCGATGCCCGCCAGCCTGGCAAGCGTGCGCGGAACGTCCAGATCACCGTGCAAAGGCACGATGTTCCGCTGGCGCAGCTCGGGCACACGCTCCGGCGTGGAGGTCAACGCCAGAACCCTCGACCGCGCGGGCAAGGCTTGCGCCAGCCGCACGCCCACGTCGCCGCAACCCACGATGAGGACGCGGGGTCGGCGGAAACGGCTGGGCAATGCGCCCAAAGGGGTATTCGACAAGCCCACGGGCGCAAGCTTACCCGCGCAGCGCTCCCTCGAATCGCTCCAGGATCGTGTGCACGTCCAGCTCACGCTCGGCGTACGTCCGCCCGGCTGCGCCCATCGATGCACGAACACGAGCGTCAGACGCCAATTGCATGACGGCAGCCGCGAGCCGATCTGGATCTTCGGGAGGGACCACCATGCCGCAGCCACTGCTCTCAACGACCTGAGCTAGTTCCGTTCCCGGCGCAGCGGTGACAAGCACGGCACGCCCGCTCGCCAACATGCCAGTCAGCTTCGACGGCAGCACCAGGTCTGCGGCATCAGCTCGTTGGGGGAGCAAATGAATGTCCGCGAGGCCGAGAAGCTCGTTCAGGCGGTCAAGAGGCTGCAGAGGCAACATGCGAACGTTCGTCAGACCACCGCATTGCCCCTGCAAATCAGCTTTAGCCGCGCCGTCCCCGCAGAAGACGAAGACGATCCCAGACTCCTGACGGAGCTTGTGTGCGGCAGAAGCAAGAACCTCAAGCCCCTGTTTCGCTCCCATATTCCCAGAGTACAAGGCCACGATGGAGCCAGGAGGGATGTTCAACTCGCTTCTGTAAGGGCTGACGTTGGCCAGCGGCGCGATACCCGTAATGTCGACCCAATTGGGAAACGACACGGTCCGATCCGGATTGACTCCCTTGTCAAGAAGACGCTTCAGCATCTGCCGCGAGATGGTAGATACTCGGTCAAACCGCCGCATCAACCAGCGTTCAAACCCACTCACTGCGGACCGAAGACCTCGCGACTTGAGCAATCCCATTTCGAAGGCGGCATCCACCTCGAAATCCTGCACGTGCAGCCAGGTGCGCGCGCCGCACAACTTGGCCGCCAGAAGAGCGCCCGGAGTGCAGAACAGTGCGGGCTCTACCACCCATACCACGTCCGGACGCCATCTAACCTGGGCCAGCAGGACCGGCAGGCTAGAAGCCGCGAAGGACGCCAAGTGAATCAACCGCTTGATCCCCGTTACCCGCTTCGGTACCCAAAGCGGGCACCGCTGCACCTGCACCCCCTGCCACTCTTCTCGTTTGTAGGAGCTTCCCGAGTACCCCGGTGACACTTCCCACTTTGGGTAGTACGGTGGCGCCGTCACCACGCGGACTTCATGTCCTCTCGTCGCGAGCCAGCTGGCCATCTCTCCGCTGTACTTGCCAATTCCGGTGAGTTCGGGCGCGAAGTTGAGGGTGTAAATCAAGAGTCTCAACTTGCCAATTCCGTTCTTTGTCTGCGAGGGAGTCCGGATTTTGACATCACACAGCCGAGCAACCCAATGTGGCGCAACTTTGGCGGCAAAATCACGGGCTGTGAGCAAGGAACAACCAATATGACCGCCACCCCGGCCGCCGGCCCCTTCCAAGTCACGGTGCAACCCAGCGGCCGCACCTTCAGCGTGGACGGCGGCGAGGCCATCCTGCCCGCAGCCATCCGCCAGGGCATCGGCATGCCCTACGGCTGCAAGGACGGCGCGTGCGGCTCGTGCAAGTGCAAGAAGCTCGAGGGCACGGTGGTGCATGGCCCCCACCAGACCAAGGCGCTGTCACCGGAAGAAGAGGCGAACGGGCTGGTGCTGACATGTTGCGCGGTGCCGCAGACGGACATCGTGCTGGAGTCGCGCCAAGTCACCGACGAAAGCGCGTTTCCCATCCGCAAGATGCCGTCACGCGTGACCTCGCTGGAGAAGGTGTCGCACGACGTGATGATCGTCAAGTTGCAGCTGCCCGCCAACGACACGATGCGGTACCACGCCGGCCAGTACGTCGAGTTCATCCTGCGCGATGGCGCGCGCCGCAGCTACTCCATGGCCAACGCGCCGCACAACGGCCCGGGCGTGGAGCTGCACATCCGCCACATGCCCGGCGGCAAGTTCACGGACCACGTGTTCACCGCGATGAAGGAAAAAGAGATCCTGCGCGTGGAGGGGCCCTTCGGCAGCTTCTACCTGCGCGAGGACTCAGAGAAACCGATGGTGCTGCTGGCCTCCGGCACCGGCTTCGCGCCGATCAAGGCCTTGATCGAGCACCTGCACATGAAGGGCAGCCAGCGCCCGGCCACGCTGTACTGGGGCGGCCGGCGGCCGTCGGACCTTTACCTGGATGCATGGGTGAAGGAGCGGCTGGCGGAGATGCCGAACCTGAAGTACGTGCCGGTGATTTCGAATGCCTTGCCAGAAGACAACTGGACGGGCCGCACGGGGTTCGTGCACAAGGCGGTGATGGAGGACTTCCCGGATCTGTCCGGGCACCAGGTCTATGCCTGCGGGGCGCCGATCGTCGTCGATTCGGCCCGCGCCGAGTATTCGGCGCATTGCAGGCTGCCGCCCGAAGACTTCTACGCCGACGCCTTCACGTCAGAGGCGGACAAGCACGGGGGTTGATCTGAGCTTTTAGCTGGTGAGTGCCCAAGCCAGCGCGGTCCACAAGCCAACGGAAAACAAGCCACCGAGCCAGAACGCCGGGCTGACCATCAGGCCAGGGCCTTCGTCCGCGGCGGCTGCATCACGGCTGCGCTCCAACTGCGGGAGCCGCCAAATGCTTTGGTGTGCCATGAAGTCTCCTTGCTGTGCGCTTTCATCACAACGCCTTGGTTGCAAGGTGGCTGTAAGAATGCACGCACACGAAGCGTAGGCCAGCTTTGTCAGGCGCGGCCTACCCTGCGTGACGAACGGTCGTGCTCCGGGGCTCTGGGGGTCTTTCTGATGTGCATTCACCACGATTGGTGACAATCACACTCCATGACCACCCGCAGACACCTCCTCCTCTCCTCCCTGGGCGCTGCCGCAGCCCTGTCCGCCCCGGCCGTCCTGGCCCAGGCCAGCCGTCCGATCCGGCTGATCGTTCCCTATGCCGCCGGGGGCCCCATCGACGTCACCGCCCGCGTGCTGGCGGAGCGCGTGAAGGACAGCCTGGGCACGGTGATCATCGAAAACCGGCCGGGCGGTGGCGGCAACATCGGCGCCGACGCGGTGGCGAAGGCGGCGCCGGACGGCACCACCATCGGCATCTCCGCCGTGGCCACGCACGCCATCAATCCATGGCTGTTCTCCAGGATGCCGTACGACCCGGTGAAGGACTTCGCGGCCATCACGCAGATGGTGCGCGTGCCCAACGTGCTGGTGATGAACGCGGACACCGCAGCTCGCCTGAACATCAACTCGCTGCGTGACCTGATCGCGTACGCGAAGGCGAATCCGGCGAAGCTGAATTACGGCAGCGGCGGCAACGGCAGCGCGGGCCACCTGGCCGGCGAGATGTTCAAGCGGGATGCCGGCATCTTTGCGGTGCACATCCCGTACAACGGCGGCAATCCCGCGCAGCTGGCACTGCTCTCGGGGCAGGTCGATTTCAACTTCGACAATCTCGCCACGGCCGCTCCCAACATCCGTGGCGGCAAGCTGAAGGCGCTGGCTGTGACCACGTTGAACCGCTCGCCCAACCTGCCGGACGTGCCGCCCGTGGCGGAAACGCTGCGCGGCTTCGCCATCGACACTTGGTGGGGCCTGGTGGCGCCGGCAGGTACGCCGCGCGACGTGGTGCAGAAGTTGAACCAGGCCTTCGTGGCGGCGCTGAACTCGCCGGAAGCGAAGACTCGCTTTGCGGGCCTGATGGCGGAGCCTGTTCCCAATTCGCCCGACGAGTTCGGCACCTTCATGCGCAGCGAACTCGCCAAATACGAAAAAGTTGTGAAGGCCTCGGGCGCAAAGGTGGATTGAAGCTGAGCCGGGGCTCCTACGCCGCTTGTGAGACTTGTCCGACACGCACCCGATGAGCCGGGTTGCACATTGACACTCCAAGCACAACGGTGAGGGAGCCCGCCATGTGGTCGCAGCGCACGTTCCTGGGGTTGGTCATCGGTTCGACGTTGGTCTTCGCCGCCGCGGCGGATACGGGCTCGCTGCGCTGGCGCGGGGCAGGCAACTCCGTCGGCCTGAAGGCGGGCAACGCCGACTTCCGCGTGCCTTGCGGTTCTGTCGCAGTGCCTTGCGACGGCGGCAGCACCTCCGCACTGCTCTATTCCAGCAGTAAGTCGCCGCGCTCCATCAGCATGGAAGTGAGCCACCTGGACGCGGGTTCGACAGTGCGCATGGCGCGCCCGCAAGGCATGAGCCTCAGCTTGGTCGGCAAGACCGGGGTGGCACCGGACGTGGGTGTGTACGGGCGGCTGGGAACCTTCTTCGGAAGGGCCGGGCCGTCGCCACATGAATTGCATGGCGAAGGCTCGGGCCGCTCTTACGGGTTGGGCGTGAGCTTCGAACTGTCCCCAAAGGCATCGGCTAGCTTCGGAGTCGAAAACTACGACTTTCGGTCGGCAACCGGGGATTGGCTGGACGTAAGGGCTGCGAGCGTCGGTCTCCAATGGCGGTATTGATGAGCTGAGAACCGCATAGCCAATACGTAGCCCGCGCGCCGATCAAGAACTGATCACGGCGCGTTCATACAGGTAGTCTGCTTGTGCCAAGACGTTGTTTACATAGCTCGGGTTGTGGTAGCTACGCAAGACGAAGCCTCGTTCCGTCAACCACTCGTTTACCTGACAATGCAGAGCCTGTGATTCGTAGAACTCAATTGACGAGCACTCAACGTAAACGTACTGCATGAGACCGATCAGATTGATGCACCCATTTAGAACCTGCAGTTCGTATCCTTGAACATCAATTTTGAGCAGTGCGGAAGGGCGAATAGAGCTCGGACTCACTAGTTGATCGAGGCGCCGGACCTTGACTGTCTCGCTCCTTACCTGTTGGGTGCCTGGGTAGATAGACGTTTGCATCTTCGTGATCGGCAGCAGAGATGACGAGTCATCGCGTGCGGAAACATTTATCGTCATTTCCGAGGCAGCCTCTCCAATAGCGGCGTCGTATAGACGAGTGCGAGGGTCTTTACCGTGCACCTTTTTGAAGGTGGCGCATGCATTCTGCATAGGCTCGAATGAGAGAATCTCGGCAGCCGAAAACACCTCACGAGCCACCAAGGCAAACTGCCCCTTATTCGCGCCCACGTCAAGGACAGTATTTACCGACCTCATTCCCCGAAGTACACCAGCATGCTCAACGCCGGCTGCCACGCGGTAGCCAAGTAGAGCGCGGGAGTAGGCAGTCCGACTTAGGCAGGCGAATAGTTTCGATGGTTTTATCACGCTTGTCTCATTTTGTGGCTAGGATATCGTAGTGAGTTCCCACGCCAAACCTCTTGAAATTGCCGAAGCCTGCATTCGCCAAGACTTGCTGCAGTTCCGATGGGTCGCTCCAAGCTTCATCCACTTCGTAAAAAATTCCAAAGATTCGTGGCAAGTGGCATGATCTGGCTAGTTCAGAGATAACCACACCTTCATGGCCTTCAACATCAATCTTTATTAGCACCGGGAGAGAGGATGACGAAAGCGCATCGACTTGATCAATGCATATTAATTCGATCGCCTCTCTATGCCGCTGAACTCCACTGTTCATAGTGAGTGAGGCCACTCCGCTGTGCCCAGGGGATATGTAGATTTCGTGGCTCCCAACCTTGTTAGAAATAGCCGCTCTGATACACGTGATTTTCCCACCGAGTCCGTTCGCGTCAATATTCGCTTCAAAGATTGAGGCTGTCTTTGATACAGGCTCAAACGCAAGTACGCGCATGCAGTTCGAATTTCGAGCGGCCAACAGACTGTACAGTCCTTGATTTGCCCCGATGTCCCAAAATTCGAAGGGTGCGTCTTGAGCGGTAATAAGGTCCGAAAGCACGCGCCCATACGCGCCTGAGAAGCAAAAGTTAAATGTTGCGTCGGTCCAGTTTGCCCTCATCCGAACTCCATACTGTGTTCGAACAAACTCCTTACCGACAGCCCGGTAGAACGCGGCACTAATACTGCGCTTGAGCTTGGATAGTCCTCTATCGATTGTAGCGAGCAGGCCATGCTGTCGGTAGATTTGCAGAGCACGCGCGCCCGGGTTCATTCTGCTCCCTTCGCCTGACAGGCAGAGCTAACGGCGTCCAGCACTTCCGGCACCATCTCACTCCAAGATGATCGCATGGCTATTCGTCGGAGAGTCTCAAAGTCATCTGAAGCGCGAACTGAGCGCCTAAATGCGTTTACATGGCTCAGCCATCGAGCAGGCGAATCGTCAAATAGGCAGCTTGTAGGAAGCTTTAGCTCATCATGATTCACGCACTCTGTAGCCAACAGCGGAAGGCCGTGAGCCAGTGCCTTCGCAATCTTGAGTTTCGCGCCTGCGCTATATGCAAACGGCATTATGAGAAAGTCGGAGTCCAGAAGGTGGTCTGATAGCTCTTGATCCGACACGTCAGCGTAGAGATTCCATCCATTTCTACTGCAGAGTTTCATCACGTCGGAGGATGGGTTGGAACCCACAACTTTGACTACAACCGCGCCACCTCGATACAGCCTCAGATCTGGCAAGTATTTCGACTCAAAGAGGAGCAGTGCATCAATATTCATTTGCACGCTGAGCGATCCAAGAAAGGTTAAGACGACGTCACTAGATTTCGGCGCAGCCGGGGCTACTGCCGGGACATCCACTCCGACCTGAAGCACTGTGCTTTCATGCGTGCACATTCGAGCATAAGCCGCCCGATCGGATTGCGTCACGTGAATGCACGAAACATTGCGAAGAAGGTCGACTAGGTGATTATCCAGCCATTGCAGCGTTGCTCTACCCACTATTCGAGCGAAAAATCCCCCGCGACTAGCGATGTTCGCGAACCACTGAGGATCAAAGTTGTGGGTTTCGACAACTAGGCCCGACCGAATCAACCGTCCGATCTCGGACTTCTGTAGCGCATAAGCTATTCCCAAATAATTTACAACCACGCAGTCGGGTTTATTCGCGAACAGCACCGACCTTAGCTGACTCGCGTAAGTCTTAGTCCAGAATTTTTCCAATAAATAGTGCGAGCGGAAAATCAATGTACGAAATCCGGCCGCGTACTTCGTCCGACAACGGTTACTGAAACTTCTCGCAATTTCAGAGCCATCGACGAATTGGATAACTTCCGATTGGCCAACGATGATCACAGGATATCCGGCCCTACCCGCAGTAACCCAGCGCCCCTCAATCAAAATGTCCGCACCGTTCATGGCTGGCCGCACGAAACTGGGCGCAATAACCAGAATTTTGAGATCATGGATGGACTTCACAGCGGGAGCATTCGTCTGAGATTACGAACGACGACACTGACATCATATTTGTCTCGTGCGTGTTCGGCGGCACAAGCCCCCATTGCATTCCATTTTGAGACGTCCTCCATTGCCCGCGTTACTCCTTGAGCCACACTTTCAGGCGTCACCTCGGGAATAAGCCAACCCGTCCTTCCATCGATGATCGTTTCCCCTGGTGCGCCTGCCGCATTTGCGAGCACTGGCCGTCCCGCCATCATGGACTCGATGATCGAAAGCCCGAACGGCTCGGGCGTAATTCGGAGACTGGCGGTGAAATCGCACAACCCATAGAGTGCCGAAACATCAGCTCGCGGGCCGGCAAATACAACATTTTCTCGCACGCCTATTTCCTCGGCCAAATTTTCTAGCTGAGCTTCATATAAAGGGGTTTCGCCGCCGCCAACGAGTATGGCAACAACGGAGGGATGTTTGCTGAGGATGGTCGGCAGGGCGCGGATGAGCGCTTCTTGCCCCTTTTCTTCAATTAATCTTGCAAAGATTCCAATGACGAAACTATCCTCCTTGATTCCCATGGATCGCCTGAGCGAGATATTTATCGCTCGGTTGGGAAATTCATTGGAGTTAACTCCCAGATGGAGAATCTGCGGTGGACGAAACCAGTTAAGTAAGGTGCTTGCAGTGTAGGCGCTATTGGCGATGACTCTCAGTCGACAGAATACCACCAGAAGTTCGTAAACGACCTTGTTCAAGTGGAGGAAGTAACTGTTACTCACTGCATTGGGCATTATCCAATAAACCGGCACCCGAGCTAAACAGCCAGCAAACGCGGCAAGCGGCACCAAATTCGGCATCCGCACGATAGCCCCAGCCCCGCCAGAAGCCTTCAACCAGTGAACTGTTCGCCGGACCGTCCTGAGGTTGAACTGGAGGAGGCTAAATGCACTTCGCAAAAGTGCAAGCCGTCCATGTTTGTAGTTCGGCGGCGCCGTGCTTCCCAGAACGGACACAGTGGCGCCAAGGCCTTCCAGAACATTGACCAATTGACCGTCTCGCATGGCAAGGATGCGGCAAGTTCCGCCCTGCTTTATCATCTCGCCGATCACGGAACTGAGCATTCTGCTCACTCCATAGGTTTCGTCACCGTCTATGATGAACGAGATGCAAGTGCTCCGCATAACCTAGCTGAGAATTAGTCCGGCACTTTAGCCGAACGTGATAGAAAGCGACCGTCATGATCGATAAATAGCCGAGCAGCCGCACGGATTCGATTGCACCCAGCGAAAAGGTTAGAAATCCGAACGTTCCGACGAAATAATAAACGTCCGATGCATCGAGTCCAATTCGCCTGTAAATTCTGTATATTAGGTAGACAAGTAAAAAACCCAACGCGGGACCATAGTAAAATAAGAGCAGCGCGAATGCATTAGTTCCGAATTGTTCGACGCCAAACGGATTGAGCGACTGAACAAGCCCCCTGTCGTATTGGGCTCCTGGTCCGACGCCAAAAACGTTCCCCGCAGCGAGACTGTTCCAGAGATTTATAAATGGCAAGATCAGCCGAATGCCTTCGGAAGTTGTTGAGGCGATTGTTGGGTCCGTTATAACTCGCGCTACCCGCTCTTGTAGCAGCTCCAGCACCACAGCTAGAAAGATCACTGCTCCCGCGGCGACCCCAATTCGCAGCATTCCGCGTCGCTGCCGAAAAAGCTCGCAAAGAAGAACAAAGGCGCCGCCGACTAGCACTGTGGGGCTTCTAAATAGCATCCAAAGGACGCTCACCAGCGCCAAGCAGAAAGCGGCCCTCCGGCTACTTTGATGACAAGAGTAGTAAGTTAGACCCAGAACAGTGATGCCGAGCGCAGCGGTGGAGGGTTCCGGCGACATAACCGTCGGGCGCCTAAAACCTGCTAAAGCAATGTCACGCTCAATCGAAAAATCGTGAACGCCATAGTAGCTGAAGCCTACACCCGTGCCATAAACCGTCTGTCCAAACCAATTTGACAAGCTTTCAAGCGGACCCAAGACTTCTAAGCACGCAAATGCTGTAAGCGCAACTGCACAATACAATGCCGTCCTTCCAAGAACATCAAGTTTGATGGTCCGGAGCGCCATAAAGACAAGCGTCCCAAAATAGATAGTCCATGCAGTTTGCAGACCGCTCGAAATAGCCTTGTCATCAGGCGTGCGCTCACTCCCAATCAAGTAGGAAAACACTGCCATTGCAGCAAACAGCAAAATTGTCGAGGAGCACACCGACAATGCCCGCAGCCGATTTGGAAGCAGAAGGAGCAATGCCAACGCAGAGACGGACGGAATGCGGAGGGACCCCCAACCTATTCCAGCATCAAAATAGATGCCGAAGAATACTGTCAGGAACAAAACGGGCGCACGCATTTAGGCTACTTAACAATGGCGCCGCGAATTAAGCGTTGAAACTGATCTTTGAAAGTAAGGCGGTAAAGACCTACATATGCGAGCCCCCCCAACGAGCACACAACGGCGAGGCGGTGCCCAGAGGGGAACGACATTAACTTCCATTTTAGCAATAGCGAAATAGCGGCCATTCCTATAGAGCATGCCACCGCAGGCGCTATCGCCATGGCAAGTTTCGCTGGAGATAAGCCTAAGTACCTGCATATCAATTTGCCAACAATAAGCAAGTAAGCGCAGTTCGCCGCCAAATACAACTGTACTGCGGTTTTTAGGTCGAAGCTGGCTCCGATCGCAAAAGCGCCAGCAAATGCTATCAAAGTAAGCCAACTAAGCCTCAGGAGCGTGGCGGGCTGGTTTATGGCCATAAGAAGACTCCCGCTCGTGCTTGTCAGGGACTGGATAAAGCCCACGGGTGCCATCCAGATCAAAAGTTGTGGGACCAATGTCCAACGACCTCCGACTAGCGCTATGACAACCTCCTCCCGAAGTAGCCATAACAGCGTCATCATAGGGGCAGTAATCGTGGAAATGATCGCTAGAGTGTGGAGAAAAATGGGCTGGACAGCCAATGTGCCCCCCTCTTGAGCTCGGCTCATCAGCGGGTATGCGGCCCGAGCGACAACGAAGGTGACTAACTGCAGCGGGAATAGCATTAATTTTAGAGCGACCAGATACGCGCCGGTCACTGCAGCACCCAAGAGCTTTCCTACGATCAGGACGTCTGCGTTTCTTGCCCCGAAATTGACGAGATTTGCCATGGCAACTCGAGCGCTGAACGGCACTAAGGCCATAAGATCCTTGATGACTATGGACTTCAGCGTTAAGTTTGGGCGCCACCCCGACGCCATGATTGCACCAAGTGAAGAAACTGCTGCTCCAGTGAGCGTTTGGGCGACGAGCGAAAATACCCCAAGCCCATGTATGGCTGCGGTAACGGCGGCGATCAGGCCCGACACAGCTCCGATACCCTCGATCACTGCTAGCCTGCGAAAACGGCTTCCCCGCTCTAGTAAAGCTTGGTGGACAGCGCCGGCTGTTGATAACGGTAGCGCTACGGCCAAGACTCTAATGACATCAGCGAGCGCTGCGTCTTCATAGATCCGCGCTATGGCAGGCGCGAACGTAATGAGCATCAAACAAGCGCCCATTCCTATCACCACATTTGCAACAAACACCGCAAATATCTGGCGATGCTCAACCTTCTCTCTTTGAATGATTGCAGCGGCTGTCCCTAAATCCTTGACGACATTAGCCAGCGCGAGGAACGACACCGCCACTGCCATTAAGCCGAACTCGGCTGGCGTTAGCAGACGCGAAAGAACCAAGAGTCCGATGAATTGGCACGCCGTCGCGACAATTCTGCTAAGTCCTGCCCATTTGACGTTGCGGAAAATATTCACAGTGAAGGGCGCGGGAACGACTCTAGTTATGACGTGCAAGGTTGTTTGAAACTCGCGCAGACATGGCATCTGTTGCCGACATTGAGAGTTACTCCCCCAAGTAAGCCGCCCTCACCTTCGGATCATTCAGCATCTCCTTCGCGTCCCCGTTCATGCTGATGATCCCGGACTCCATCACGTAGCCGCGGTCCGCGATCTCCAGCGCCCGGCTGGCGTTCTGCTCCACCAGCAGGATGGTCACGCCCTG
>JAQZBU010000135.1 GCA_029237735.1 Ramlibacter sp.
TCAAACACCCAAGGTGGGAGCCCAGTGCGTGAATCGCGCACGCTGGGATCTGTGCGGGGGGCGCTCAGTAATGGGCGTCCCTACCGCGATCACGCGCCGAGGTCCGGCCCAGCTCGGTCAGTCGCCAGCGCAGCTGATCGGTGGCGCCACTGCCACGCACGGCCGGCTGTTGAGCGTTATCGGAGACGCGGTTCCCGGCGTCTTGTTTGTTGATCGAAATCGGAAGGAACCAGGTCGCTTACATCCATCGGCCGAGCGGACGGCACGCCGCGAGCTGCAGCGAGTTCCTCAAGCTGTTCTTCCGATCACCAGGTTCATCGACTCGCCGGGCGCGGCGGACCAGCGCGGCCATTGGCCGGCGTCCGGAATCGGATTCGCGCCGCATGAAGCGATGTACTGCGCCGCACGTATGACGCCGGCATGCGTAATCCACACCGCCTGCCCACTTGCACCAAGCGAGGCTTGCAGGTCAGCCAGCGCTGTTGCCACCCGGTCGATCACGTCCTGAGTGCTTTCCACCCCGCCAAAACGGTGGTTGGCAAAGTCGGCTAGCCAGACGTCGAATTCCGCGCGCGGCACTGCAAGCCAGGGCTGCAACTCCCAGCGGCCGAAATTCATTTCATTGAGCCGCGCATCGACGCGCACCGGCGCCAGGTCGGGCCGCACAGACTGCAGATGTGCGGCCAGTTGCTGCGCTCGGCACAGCCCCGACACCCAGACCGGCACCCCCGGTGGTAGGGTGGCCGCGGCCACCAGCGCAGCGCGCTGGCTCAAGGCATCGTCGGCCGGCACATCACTGGCGCCGTAGCACAGGCCGGGCGCGAGTTGTACGGGCGCGTGGCGCAGCAGCCAGAGCTTCAAGCCGGCAAGCCCAGCAAGAGTCCGAGGTAGAACGCAGCTTCGCTGACCTGCTGCGTTGCGCCTAGGCCGTCGCCCGTGAATCCCTGCAGCCGCCGCTTGAGCAGGCGCCACATCCAGGCCAACGCCAGCAGCGCGCCCAGTAGCGCTTGCGGCCAGGGCGCGGCCGGCTGCAACCACAGCAGCAGTGCCATCGCCGCGAGCCACCACGTGATTGCGACCAGCAGCCCTGCGTTGCCGATGGCGTCGGCCAGGGGCTTGGACTTCGACCGTGCCGTGTCGCCGACATGCGGCAGCGTGCGTATGACACAGAGCGGCACGAGGCGCGACGTGACGTGCGCGCCGAACAGCGCCGCTACGGCGAGCGCGACGCTGTACTGGGCCAACAGGGCCAGCAGGGCGACCTTAGTCAGCACCGCCAGCACCAGCGCCAGCGAGCCGTAGCTCCCTATGCGCGAGTCCTTCATGATGTCCAGGGCGCGGTCACGGTCCAGGCTGCCGCCCAGACCGTCGGCCAGGTCCGCCAGGCCGTCTTCATGGAAAGCGCCGGTCAACAGCACGCTGAAGATGGTGCTCAGCGCCGCGGCCACCCAGGGTGTGGCCGGCAGCGGCGGCAGCGCCCATGACAGCAGCGCGAACAACGCAGCCGCTAGGCCGCCGACCAACCAGCCGACGCCAGGAAAGTGCGCGGCGCTGGCCAGCAGCAAGGCCGGGCTGAAGCCGACCCAGTCGGCCAGCCGCCCGGTGACGGGCAGGCGGGTGAAGAACTGCAGCGCCAGCAGGTAGCGCCGCACGAAAGTGCTCATGACATCACCGAGCTGGGCTCGCTGCGCGAAACGCCGGCCGCATCGAAGCTGGCCATCTCGCGCAGGATGGCGCAGGCAGAGACCAGCAGCGGCCAGGCCAGCGCGGCGCCCGAGCCCTCTCCCAGGCGCAGGCCCATGTCCAGCAGCGGCTCGCCCTTCAGGTGCGCCAGCATGAGCGCGTGGCCGCGTTCGCCCGAACGATGCGCGAACACGCAGCGCTGCAATACCGCAGGCTGCAGTGCGCTGGCCACCAGCACGGCGGCGCTGGAGATGAAACCATCGACCACGAGCACGCGACGCTCGGCCGCGGCCTGCAGGGCCGCACCCACCATAGTGGCGATCTCGAAACCGCCGAAGGCCGCTAGCGCCTCCAGAGGGGCCTTGGCATCCGGGTGGCGTGCCAGCACCTGACGCAGGATGCTGATCTTGCGCTGCACAGCCTCGGCGTCCAGGCCGGTCCCCGCGCCGGTCGCATCGGCCGCGTCCAGGCCGGTCAGCCGCGCCAGCAGCAGCGAGGCTGCAGAGGTGTTGCCGATGCCCATCTCACCCAGCAGCAAGACGTTGCCCGGCAGTTCTCTCACCAGCGCGGCGCCGCTGGCCATGGCCACCTTGCATTGCGAGTGGCTCATGGCCGGGCCTTCCAACGCGTCGGCGGTACCGGGGGCGACCTTGTTGATGACCAACCCGGGCCGGGGCCTGAATTCGCGGCGCACGCCGCAATCGACCACGGTGAGACCGATGCCATGCTGCCGCGCGAGCACGCTCACCGCGGCGCCGCCGGCAAGGAAGTTTTCCACCATCTGCCAGGTCACGTCGCTTGGGTAGGCCGAGACGCCGTGCGCCGCCAAGCCGTGGTCACCAGCGAACACCACGAGTTGCGGCTCGCGCAACTCGGGCGATTCGCTGCCCAGGATCAGGCCGAGGCGCTGCGCCAGTGTCTCAATGCGGCCGAGCGAGCCGAGCGGCTTGGTCTTGTTGTCCAGCTGGCGCTGCAGGCGCGCGGCCAATGCGGGTTGGGTGATGTCTTGAATGGTGGGAACGGTGAAGGTCATGGTTCAGTTCTTTCGGATAAGGGCGTCGAGCACGCCAGGCTCGACATGTTTTTCAATGAAATCGGCCAAGCCGTCGAATACGCTGTTCAACGTGGGCGCGCTGGCGCCAAATAGTGCGTGCAACACGCGCGGGTCTTCGAACAAGCCGTGCAGGTAGACGCCGAGCACGTTGCCCGCTTCGTTCTGCCAGCCCAGGCCATCGGGCAACACGGCCCGCACCATGTCGCCCTGGGTGCCCGTGACCGCATGTTGATCGGTCTGGCCGTGGTGGATTTCGTAGCCCGCAGCGTCGGCACCCGAGAGTGCTGCCCACGGGCCGGCGAGCCCGCTGAAGCGAGTCCGCGTGTGGCGCACGGTCTTGACCGGATCGAACGCGGTCACCAGCCGCAGCAGGCCCAAGCCGGGCGCCTTACCCGGTTCCATCGGTTCGATGCCATGGGTGTCGATCAGGGCCTCGCCCAGCATCTGCAGGCCACCGCAGATGCCCAGCACTGCCCCGCCTTGCGCGGAGTGTGCCAGCACCGCCCGGTCCAGCCCTTGCGTACGCAGCCAGTCCAGGTCGGCACGTGTGGCCTTGGAGCCAGGCAGCACGATCCAGTCGGCGCCCGCGCAATCGGCCGGGGTGCGAGCCCAGACCAGACGCACTCCGGGCACGTTCTTGAGCGGCTGGAACTCGTCGAGGTTGCTGATGCGCGGATAGGCGATGACGGCAATGGTCTTGCTCACAGCGCCGGCAGCCCGGGTCCTGTCGTCGAACACGCCGTCTTCTTCAGGCAGCCCGTGCTGCCACCACATCGGCAGCGTGGCAACGGTCGGGACGCCGGTGAGGTTCTCCAGCATCTGCGGACCGGGCTCGAGCAGCGCAGCATCGCCTCGGAACTTGTTGAGCACGAAACCACGAATGAGCGTCTGCTCATCGGACGGCAGCAGCGCCCAAGTGCCGTAGAGATGGGCAAACGCCCCACCGCGGTCGATGTCGGTCACCAGCAGGCAACGCGCGTCGGCGTGCCGGGCCACTCGCATATTGACGACGTCGCTGGCGTGCAGATTCATCTCGGCCGGCGAGCCGGCGCCCTCGATCACGACCACGTCGTTCTCGGCGCGCAACTCGTCCAGCGCGGCCGCGATCTGCGGCCACACGCGCGCGCTGCGGCCGCGCCATGGCAGCGCCGTGAGCGCGGGGCTCACCTCGCCGAGCAGCACCACCTGGCTGCGCGTGTCGGCCTCGGGCTTGAGCAGCAGCGGGTTCATCCGCACGTCGGGCACGGCGCGCGCGGCCAGTGCCTGGAAGTACTGAGCGGAGCCGATCTCACCGTAGCCGCCTGCCGGTGTGGCGACGACGCGCGCGTTGTTGCTCATGTTCTGCGCCTTGAACGGCGCGACCTTTAGGCCCTGGCGGGCGTACCAGCGGCACAGCGCGGTCGTCAGCCAGCTCTTTCCAGCGCCGCTGGTGGTGCCGAGCACCATCACGCATTTCGCCTTCGCAAGGCTTGCAGTCATCCCTGTTTCTCCTTGATCGAGATCCACGCGGCCATCAGCGCATCCTGTGCGGGCGGCGCCAGCACGCCCAGCCGCACTTGCCCTGGCAGGCCGAACGAGGTGGTGTCGCGCAGCTTGATGCCATGTGCGCGCAGCCTCTGCAGGTCGGCTGCGAGGTCATCGCTGGCCGGACGGGCGCAAAAGAAATTGGCCACGCTGGGCGTGACCTGCCAGCCCAGCGCCTCGCAGCAGCGGATCTGGCGCTGCTTCCATTCGCGCAGCGTGGCCAGGCTGTACGCTAACCAAGCCTGCACCGTGGGCAAGGTCCAGGCGTGCAACAGTGCCACGCCATGCGCGCCGACCGGCCAGGAAGGCGCCACTGCAGCCAGCTGCGTCACCAGGGCTTGCGCGCCATGCGGCGCAATCGCGTAGGCGGCGCGCACGCCCGTCAGGCCGAGCGCCTTGTTAGGCGTCCACAACTGCCAGACGCGGTCCCGCTGGGCGTCGCTGAGCGACAGCGCCCCCTGCAGGCGCAGCGGCTCGTAGGCCGAGTCGAGCACGCACATCTGCCCTTCGGTCAGCCCCTCGACCAGCGCGGCCAGCCCTGGGTGCGGCATGCCCAGCGGGCTTGCCGGATCGCAGGCCCAAAGTAACGAGGCCGACTGCGGCTGTGCTTCCAGCGCCAGGCCCCAGGCCTGCGCGGCCCGCGCATAGTCGCCGTAGCCGTGCGCAGGTAGCCAGACCCGCCCGCCGCCAGCGTGCCGCCGGGCTACCCAGGCGCTGATGCGGAAGATGAATTCGCTGGCGCTGCCCGCCAGCACGATGCGCGCCGGCGCGACGTCGTGCCAGGCCGCCAGGGCTTTGCGCAGCGCGGCATAGGCAGGGTCCGGGTAGCGCGTGGCGTCGGCCGCCTGCACGGCGGCCAGGGCCTCGGGACCAGGCCCGACTGCGTTGCTGTTAGTGGAGAAATCGTAACGCGGCACGCCCAGCGCATCCGGGCCGCCATGGACGGGCCAATGACTGCATTCAGCCATGGGCACCCCACCCTGTCGATGCGAGGAACACCAGCGCGGCGGCCAGCACCAGCGCGGTGACCGCGCGGCCGGCCAACGCGCAGGCACGCCGCATATCCGCAGCCAATGGCGCCTGCCCCTCGGCGTGCAGCACGTACACGCCCGGCTTGGCCAGCCGCACGCCCAGCACCTGCGCCATCGCGGCCATCGGCCAGCCGCTGTTCGGCGATGGCGTGCGTGCGGCCTCGCGCCGCAGCGCCGCCAACGACAGGCCGCCTGCCGCCAACGCGAGCAACCCTGCTGTCAGGCGCGCCGGGAACCAGGACAACAGGTCATCGGCGTGCGCCGCCCACTTGCCGGCCCATTCCCAGACGCGGCCGTCGCGCTCACCCCGATAGCCCCACATGGCATCGGCGGTGTTGGCGAAGCGGTACAGCGCCGCGCCGGGCAGGCCGGCCACGGCGAACCAGAACAGCGGCGCGACTACCGAGTCGTTCAAGTTCTCCGCTAGCGACTCGATCGCACTCTCGCGCACCGCGAATTCGCTCAAGTCCGTCACGTCACGGCTGACCAACCAGGCCAGACGCGCACGGCCGGAGTCGACGGATTGGGCCAGCCCCGCCTCCACCGCCTGCACCTCGCCGCGCAGCATGCGCCAAGCCAGCAGCGGCTTGAGCAGCAGGCCCAGCACGAGCGCGGCGAGCAGTGGGGGCCAGGCGGCGGCCGTCTTCTGCAGCCCCCACGCAACTATCCAGACCATCGCGAGCCCCGCCCACCAAGCCAGGGCCCCCATCCAAAAATGCTTCAAATTCCGGTTCGGGCCAGTTTCGCCGGGCACCGCCGCCACGGGCGCTGCGCGGCGCCCGGCCCAGCCTAGATAGTTGCCGACCCAAACCACCGGATGCAGTCGCACGGGTGGCTCGCCGAGCCAGCGATCCACAGCCAGAGCCACCAGCATGGCGCCCGACGCCACACGCAATTCGCCGATGTCCAAGGTCAGCATGCGCCCGCCTCCTTCACGGCCGAAAGCGGGGCTGCGCCCTGACCGTGACGGCTTCGACGCATGGCGTCGACACATCGTCGCCCCGGCCCGCCTCGGTCGGCATCGACTCCCCGGCGAACAGCGCGGAGGCCTGGCCCCAGTGGTCGTCGAAGACCAGGCTATGCAGCGGCGCGCGCTGGGCCCAACGCTGCTGCTGCAGCATCGGTTCGGCATAGAACTCGCGCACCGGCCCCAGGCACAGCAGCGCGATCGGCTCGGCGCCCGGCGGCAGGTCCAGTAGCGCGGCCAAGGCCGCCGGCTCGAACAGCGACACCCAACCCATGCCCAGACCTTCAGCACGCGCCGCCAGCCACAGGTTCTCGATTGCGCAAGCGGCGGAAGCGAGGTCCATGTACGGCATGGTGCGACGGCCAAACACATGCCTCTCGCGGCCATCGGCCAACACCACGGCGAGCACCTCGGCAGCGTCGAGCAGGCCTTGCACCTTCAGGCGCATGAACTCCTCCTCGCGCTGGCCCAGGGCGCGCGCGGTCTGCACCCGCTCCTGCTCCACCACCTCGTGCAGGCGCTGGCGCAACGCGGTGTCGCCCATGCGTATGAAGCGCCACGGCTGCATGAAGCCGACGCTCGGAGCGTGGTGCGCGGCCTCCAGCAGGCGTTTCAGCACCTCGGGTGCGACCGTGCCGCCAGCGAAGTGGCGCATGTCGCGCCGCTCGCGGATGGCGCGGTACACCGCCTCGGCTGCCTCCGGCGAGAACGGCTCGGCCGGCACGCAGACCAAATCGGGCAGTCCTTTCATGTCAATGGCCTCCCGGGTGCAGCGCGTAGGTGGCTTGCATGCTAGTCCTCGATGCCGCGCTGCGCCGGGATGCCGGCGTTGAAGGCGTGCTTGATCTTGGTCATCTCGGTCACGGTGTCGGCCAGCTCGACAATCTCGGGCGGGCAGCGTCGTCCCGTCAGGCAGACGTGGACGTGGCTCGGACGGCCGCGCAGCGTGTCCAGCACGTCATGGAGCGGCAGCCAGCCGTAGATCAGGGGATAAGTGACCTCGTCCAGCACGACCAGGAAGTGCTCGCCAGCCAGGATGGTGGCCTTGGCCCGCTTCCAGCCGTCACGCGCGAGCTGACCTGAGCGCTCCAGATCCTGGCTCTTCCAGGAGAAGCCGTCGCCTAGGCCCACGATCGGAAGCCCGATCTGCTCGAACATGCGGTGCTCCCCGAAGCGGGCGCTCGGCACCTTCATGAACTGGTAGATCTTCACGGCCTTGCCGCGGCCGTGCGCGCGCAGTGCCAAGCCAAAGGCGGCCGTGCTCTTGCCTTTGCCGTCGCCGGTATTAACGACGACAATGCCGCGGCGCGCGCCCTCGGCTTTTTCGTAGGGCTTCTCGGAGGGCGGGGTTTCAATTTGCATGGTTCGGTTTCTGTAAAGGGCTGATTCGCGGCAGCGCCACCCACTGCCCTTGCAATGCGTGGACTTCAATGCGGTGGTCGAACACGGCTTCCAGCGCCCGGTGGGTGGACGGCTCGGTGCAGCGGCCCTGGTGGGTCACGCGGCCCTGGGCCATAACGACCAGCTCGTCGGCGTGCAGGGCCATGGCTACCTCGTGCAGCACGCTCACCACTGTCTTGCCCTGCGCCACCAGCGCCTGCACCAGGTCCAGCCAGTCGGCCTGGTGCGGCGGGTCCAAGTTGGCGAGCGGCTCGTCCATCAGCAACACCTCGGCTTCGACCGCCAGCGCCCGGGCCAGCAGCACGCGCTGACGCTCGCCGCCCGAGAGCCGACCGAGCGTACGCGCCCGCCAGTCCCAGGACTGCGTGGCCTTGAGCGCGCGCTCCACTGCGGCGTGGTCGGCGACGCTCGGCGGGCTGAACCAGGCCTGGTGCGGCAAGCGGCCGAGCATGACCACATCCCACACGGTGAGGTCGTCACCGCTGGATTCGTTCTGGCCCAGCCAGCCCAGCTGCTGCGCGCGGGCACGGCTCGGCCAGTCGACCAGCGGCCGGCCCAGCAGCAAGATGCGACCGTGGTGGGGCAACAGCCCGGCGAGCGCCTTGAGCAGCGTCGACTTGCCCGCGCCATTGGGACCTACGATGCTTGTCCAGCGCGCGCGCGGCAGCGCCAGGGTGATCCCGTGCAGGATACCGATATCGCCCAGCCGTGCCTGCAGGTCGCACGCATCAATCGCGATGAACGGCTCACTGGTGGGAACGGTCACAGGACTGCACCCCGGGCTACGCGTGTGTTGCGTTGCATCAGCCACAACAGGTAACCGCCGCCGAGCACGGCAGTGAGCACGCCCACCGGCAGCTCCTGTGGTGCGATCAGCCAACGCGCCAATGTGTCGGCCGCCATGAGCAACACACCACCCATGCAGCCGGCCAGCAACATCAAACGGCCGTTCGTGGTATTGACAAGAGATCGCACCAAGTGCGGGGCGGCGAGGCCCACGAAGGCGACCAACCCGCTCTGCGCCACGGCAGTGCCAGTGGCCAGCGCGAGCACCGCTACCAGCGCGGCGCGCATGGGCCCGAGCGGCAGCCCCAGGCTTCGCGCCGTGGCGTCACCCAGGCTCAGGCCATCAAGGACACGCGCAAACAGCCAGGCTGCCAGCGTGCACAGCACCCACACGGCCACCATCAGCACGCAGGCCGTCCAGCCCACGAAGCTGGTGGACCCGAGCATGAAGGCCTGCATGGCCTGCAGCGACTCGGGCGAAAACAACAGCACCAAATGCGTCATGGCGCCGAGCACCACACCCACCACCACACCGGCCAGCAGTAGGCGCAGCGTGTGCTGCATACCGCGCGAGAGCGCCAGCGTGAGCAGCACCGCGAACACCGCGCCGCAAAAGGCCGCGCCCGTCAGGCCCAGGCGCACGAGCGCGCTGCTGGAAAACACGCTCACGGCCACGCCACCGTACATCATGCTGCCGCCCAGCATGCCCGCGCCACCGCCCATGGCAGCCAGCGCCAGCGCCACGCCTAGCGAGGCACCAGAGGCACTGCCCAGCAGGAACGGATCGGCCAGCGGGTTACGAAACAGGCCTTGCGCCACCGCACCGGCCAGCCCCAGCAAAGCCCCCGCCCCCCAGGCACCGAGCGTACGCGGCAGGCGGATCTCCCACACGATCTGCTGCGCCATGGCGGTGGCAGCCGGGTCGCGCCGCGGGCTCAGGAACGGGCCGATCAGATTCTCGAGTCCCGCGCTGCCCACGCACACCCCAAGAGCAGATAGGGCCAGTGCCGCGAGCAGCATGCCAGCCACCAGCCAGGACGCGCGGCGTGCGTTCACAGGCGCGCCTCCGCCGCCTGCTTCGCGCCGGGGGCCTTCTCTGCCAGGCAGCGCGCCATCAGCCGCGCGCCCTCGGCCATACGCGGGCCGGGGCGCACCAGCGTGTCGGACTGCTCGGCCGGAAACACGCACACGCGTTGCTCGCGCATCGCGCGCATGCTCTGCCAGCCCGGGCGCTGCGCCATGCCGTCCACGCTGCGCTGGCCGATCATGATCAGATCGGGCTTTGCGCGCACGATGTATTCCGGGTTGAGCTTTGGGAATGGGCCGAGAGCGGCGGGCACGATGTTCTTCGCGCCAAGTCGTGTCAGTGTCTCACCAATGAAGGAGCTTTCACCCGCGGCATACGGGCCCGGGTTCACCTCGAAGTACACCCGCGTGTTGCGGACCTCCGGCGGGATCGACTGCGCCGCGGCAGATACGCCGGCATCGATGGCGCGCCAGATCTTCTGTGCGTCCGCCACGTTGAGCAGCTGGCCGATCTTGAGCATCACGCGCTGAACATCGGCGTGTGTCTTGGGCTCCAGCGCCACCACCTTAATGCCCAGCGCGCGCAGCCGGTCGCCCGCGCGGGACGAAGTGCCCATGAGCACGACGTCGGGCCGCAGCGCCACGATGGCCTCGATGTGCGGATCCAGACCCCCGCCCACCTGCGTCAGCTGTCTGAGGCTGGCTGGAAAGCTGGAATACCGGTCCACTCCCACGAGGCGGTGGCACTGGCCCAGTTCGCACACCGTCTCGGCCAGCGAGGGCAACAGGCTCACGATGCGCTGCGGGGCCCCACGCAGAATGTTCATATCCTTCCTTTCAGCACCAAGGGCAGCCCTGCTGCCATCAGCGTCACGCGTTCACAGGTGGCAGCCACGCACTGGTTCAGGCGGCCCAGCAGATCAACAAACTGCCGCACCTCGCGCCCCATGGGAATCACGCCCAACCCGATTTCGTTGCCCACCAGAACCAACGGACCGGGCGCATCAGCGATCGCCCGGCAAAGGGCCTCGCCAGCCGCGATTACGGCAGCCTCGTCCAGCGTCTCATCAGCTTGCGCCGGCATCAGCAGATTGGTAAGCCAGAGCGTGAGGCAGTCCACCACGATCAGCGTCCGAGGGGCGCTGTGCCGGCGCAACGCGTCGGCCAACGCCACCGGCTCTTCCACCGTGACCATACCGGGCACGCGCGCTGCGCGGTCCAGCTGGTGGCGGGCGATTCGATCGCGCATTTCGCCGTCCCAGGGCTGGCCGGTGGCGACCATCACCGCGCGGTGGGCGGATTCAGCGGCCATCCACTGGCGCGCCGCTTCTTCAGCGCGGCGCGACTTGCCACTGCGCTGTCCGCCCAGGATGAATTCGCTGCGCACGCTCTCATCCATGGCGCTTCATCCATTCGGTCACGATGCGGTGCATCTGCTCCACGCCATCGGTCAGCGCCGCCGGACCGGGCTGCAGGATGTCGGCCGACTTGATCTCGAACAACTGACCGTTCCGCACGGCCGGTACGTTCTGCCAACCGGAGCGCGCAGCCACCTTCTCGGGCCAGAATTTCTTGCCGCACCAGGAACCCATGACAATGTCCGGCGCCCGCGCCACGATCTGCGCGCCATCCCCGATGATGCGGTGCTTCCCAAGCGACTGGACGGCCAGCTCGGGAAAGATGTCGTCGCCCCCCGCAATGCCGAGCAACTCCGACACCCAGCGGCTCCCGCTGACGTGCGGCTCGTTCCATTCTTCGAAGTACACCTTGGGCCTGCGTTGGCCCGTCGCGACCCGCTCACCCGCGTCGGCACGGATCGCATCCAGCCGCTTGCGCATGGCCGCGATGCGCGCCAGACCGTCGTCGGCGCAACCCACCATAGCCGCCACCTGGAAGAGCATCGAAAAGATTTCTTCCATGCTGCGCTGGTTGAACACCGTCACCTGCACGCCGGCGCGGATCAGCGCGGAGGCGATGTCCGCCTGCAGATCGGAGAAGCCGAACACACAGTCGGGTTGCAGATCGAGGATCTTGTCGATCTTCGCGTTTAGGAAAGCACTGACCTTGGGCTTCTCGTCGCGCGCTCGGCGTGGCCGCACCGTGTAGCCAGATATGCCCACGATGCGTTGCTCCTGGCCAAGCAGGTAAAGCCACTCGGTGGTTTCTTCCGTCAGGCAGACGATGCGTTGCGGCCCCAGGTTCACGTCAACGCCTCCGGCAAAAACAAAGCAGCCGCGGCTGCCGGGCTGGACGCCATCCAGGCGTGGAAGTAGCTGGCGCGCAAGGCATGGCGTTGGTAAACCGCCTCGCCCGACCCCGCCGCGCCACCGCGTGCGGAGGCCGTCTGCAGCACCGGCTCCAGCGCCGTTTCGCAGCGCGAGTAGTGGAAGGTGTGGCCGCGCAGTTCGCCCGCCGGCAGCTCAAGCTTCTGCGGCCCCAGTGCGGCCAGCCTAGGCTGCATGCGCACCACGCCCGGCAACAGGCCCCACGCCGCATGGCTCTGCCCCTGCGTGTCCACGATGGAATCGAACAGCACCATCATCCCGCCGCACTCGGCCCAGACCGGGCGCCCAGCTTCCACATGGGCCATCAGACTGTCGCGGCTCGCATGGCTGTCCGAAAGGGTTTCGGCGTGCAGTTCCGGGTACCCGCCGGGCAACCACACTGCATCGCAGGCGGGCAAGGGCTCGTTAGTCAACGGCGAGAAGAACACCACCTGCGCTCCCAGCGCCCGCAGGGTGTTCACGTTGGCAGCGTATGCGAAGCAAAAGGCCGCGTCGCGCGCCACGGCCACCGTCTTGCCGGCCAGCAGTGGTGGGGTGACGGGCGTCCCCAATGTGGGCGCTTCAAAGTTGACCGACCAGCGCGCCAGCGCCGCCGTGTCCATTTGGCCGAGCGGCGTGTCCAACAGCGCGTCGGCCGCGGCGTCCAGCCGGGCCAGTGCGTCGGGCAGTTCGCTCGCCACGGTCAGCCCCAGATGACGCTCGGGTAAGGTGAACGCCGGATTGCGCATCACCGCGCCCAACCAACATGGCGGCGCCTTCGCGTCACCCTCCGGCAGGGCATCCAGCAGCATCTGTGCATGCCGTTCGCTGCCCACGCGGTTGGCCAGCACACCGGCCCAGGGCAAACCCGGGCGATAGTGCTGCAGGCCAAAGGCCAGTGCCCCAAAAGTCCCGGCCATGGCCGACGCGTCGATCACCGCCAGCACGTGCAGGCCGAAGCGCCGCGCCAGATCGGCCGCACTCGGCTCGCCATCGAACAGACCCATGACGCCCTCGACGATGATCAGGTCGGCCTCCTGTGCCGCGGCATGCAGTCGCGCGCGGATGTCGGTCTCGCCGGTCATCCACAGGTCCATGTTGTGCACTGGCTGGCCGGTGGCCAGCTCCAGCCACATCGGGTCGAGGAAGTCGGGCCCGCACTTGAACGCGCGCACCCGCCGCCCAGCGCGCGCATGCAGACGCGCCAGCGCGGCGGTGGCCGTGGTCTTGCCCTGACCGGAAGCCGGGGCCGCCACGAGTATGGCGGGGCAGGAGGCAGTAGTCACCAACGCGTCGGGCCTCATCACTGCGACGCCCACTTCAGACTTACATAGACCGTGCGTCCGGCTGTTGCGTAGCCCTTTACGGTCTCATAGGTTTTGTCGGCCAGGTTGTCAACGCGTGCCAGAAGCGTCCAGTCACGTGCCAATGCCGTGCGGGCCGTCAGGTTCAGAACGCTGTATCCGTCCAGCTTCTGCGTGTTGCGTGCGTCGTTGAACCGATCGCCCACCAGTTGCACCTCGCCCCCCAGCGCCCAGCCTGCCACACGGGTATCCGCGGTCAAGGTGGCCATGCGCCTGGCTCTGCGTGCCAACTGTTTGCCCGTACCCAGGTCCTTGGGATTCTGCAGGTCCAGCGATGCCCCGAGACGGACGTCTGCGAGGCGGGTATCACCGGCGAGCGTGATGCCGCTGTATCGTGCACTCGCGGTATTTCCGTAGCAACCGGCAAGAGGCCCTACACCGTTGATGCAACTCCCGGGGCCGGACACGTACGTGATCAGGTCACTCACTTTGTTGCGGTAAGCCACGGCGCTGAAACGGTTGGCGTGTTCCTCGTACTTCACCCCCAGCTCTAGGTTCCGCGCCGTTTCCGGTTTCAGCGATGGAACGCCATAGATGCTGAATCGCTGGAACAGCGTGGGCGCCCTGAACGCGGTTCCTGTGGAAGCCGTTGCCCGCCAGTTGGACGTGAAGGCGTAGGAATAGGCGGCGCCACCGGTGTTCTGGCCACCGAACTCGCTGTCTTCGTCATGACGGGCATTGAGTTGCAAGGTGTGCGCACCAAGGCGCACTCCATAGCCCACGCTCAGCGCGTTCTGTGTACGGTCTGTGATCGGTGGCGTGGTGCTTTTGTTCTCCAGTCGGTCTTCACGGCGCTCCAGTGCGGCCGTGAACCGGTGCTGCCCCAGCTTCCACACGTTCTGCCAGAGATAGCTGCTGACTCGGGTGTCCGTCAGGTAGGCATTCGGTGATGTCTCGTAACGATCCGCGCCGCGGCTGACACCCACCTCGGTGCTGTAGATATCGCTCCAGTTGGCCAGCCACTTCAGTCCCAGCGTTTGCAGATCGTTCCGCGCGTGATCGTCGGACACCGAGGCGGGGGCGTCGTACTGCGTATCAACATGGCTGTCGAGCAGCGTGGCTTCCAGGCGCTGGGCGCGGCTCAGCTGCCAGCCCAGTCGTGCGGATGCAGCGGTGTTGTGGTAGCCATCCTTGTCCGGGTTTCCGGCTGGCTGGACGTTGAATCCTTGGCTGGTTTCGCGGTAAATCCCCAGCGCATAGTCCACGTTGCCCTGCGCGCCGCTTAACGATGCATCCAGCTTCCGGGTGCCCTGGGAACCCACGCCCAGCTCGACGGAGGGGGACAGGCCAACTTCACCCTTGCGAGTGAAGATCTGGATCACACCGCCCAAGGCGTCTGAACCGTATACCGCAGCGGCCGGCCCCCGAACCACCTCGATACGATCGATTTGCGACAGCGGAATGGCGTTCCATGAAGCGCCGCCCGTGGATTGCGAGTCGATGCGGACTCCATCTACGAACACCGCCGTGAAGCGGCTCTCTGCGCCACGCATGTACACGCTGGTCGTCGCCGCGGCCCCCCCGTTACGGGAGAAGGAAATGCCGGGCACACGCCCCAGGAGATCGGCGAGGCCACCGGCGCCGCTGCGCTCAATGACGTCGCGGTCCAGTATGGTGATATCAGCAACCACCTCGGCCACGGGCTGCTGCACGCGCGTGGCGGTCACCACCGTCTTTGGCAGGGTCAATTGGGCAAACGCAGGGAAAGCGGCAAAGCATGCCAATGGCAGCAAGGCAAGGCGTCCGCAAGAAAAGCGGGGGGTCATAAATGAAGACTCACAAAGAAACTGCCCTCGCCGTCTTCCCCGACAGCGCATGAGCGTCACCGGAGGCGCGTCCTTTCAGACGCACCTCCGCCGTATTGGCCGGTATCCGGGCTGGCGGAGCGACACCCATCGCCTTCCCAGGCGCCGTTTTGAGGCGCCCAGTGGCAGTGATGAGTGCGGAAGTGGGGTGATCCACTTCGTCCGCTTACCGTTGCGAGGGCAGCGCTGGTTAGAAGCCGCCTGCACTTCGACGGCCTCCCCCAGCTTCCCGTTGAACTGCGGCGCATGAACTGCGACGCGAGCACCAACGAAATCATTGTAGCTTTTAACACGCATTAAATTAACGACGCTACAAAGTTTCGACGCTCTTTTGCCAGAAGCGGCTTCAACAGATCTGAGCAGTGCGATCGTCGGAAACTCCGGCCATAAAGTCGGAGCCGAAGATGTTCACGACAAGGAATATTCGATGGTCAAGAAATCCAGCGCGGCAAACTCAGCGCAGCCATACGTCGGCGTTCAAGGCGCAAGTAGTTGCCCTGGCAGCGCTTCGCGTGCAGCTGGGCCAAGCCCATCCACGGACCGGCATCGGTCTCGCCGCCAACCCTCACAGCCTCCCGTTCAATCAATTGCCTCTTCCAATCGGTGATTTGGTTGGGCTGCAGCCCGAATTGCTTGGCCAATTCGCCAGTGTCTTGTCTCCGCGCGAAGAAGCGCTTCGGCTCTGCGCGCGTGCGGTGCCGTTGGCCGCGCTAGCTAGTTTGATTCTGCGCGGCCACGCCGGCGAGCAGTTTGCGCAACCTCAGCGCCTCTTTGACCAGCACGTCATCGACCCGCACGTTGAGCAGCTTGTCATCGGCCACGCGCGTGGCGCTCAGGTGCTGATGACGCTCGTAGGTTTCAAATGGCAAAGTCTCCTGGCCCCACACAAGCTCCAGCGTGCCGTCCAGATGCTCGATCACCTTGACCCTTTGAGCGCGCAGCGCGTAGCGCGGCTGGTCGGGCTGGCTGCGTACCACCAGCAGCTTGCCCATGAACTGGCAGGTCAGCGTCTTGGACAGAACGCGCGTGTAGTGATGGGCGCAAATGCGCGCCAACTCCAGCGCTGCGCCCTCATAGGCACGATGAGCGTTGGTTGCGTCGGCGGCCACTCGGGCAAAGCGCGCGTTGTGCTGGGCCATATAGCCGGGCAGCCAGGCGTTGGCCGCCTCGATGGTGCTGATGGCGGCCAGCCGCAAGGCCTTGACCAGGCGGTCCTGCAGGGTCTGGAACGCCCGCTCGACGCGGCCCTTGGCCTGGGGCGAGTAAGCCAGGATGGATTCGATGTTCAGCTCACCCAGGGCGCGCTCGAACTGGGTGGGCTCGGGGTCTTCGGGGTCGTGTTTGGTGAAGATGCCGTGGCGGTCGCTGTACAGCGCCACGGGCCGTCCGTGTGCGCGCACATGGCACTGCAAGCTGTGCAGATAGGCGTTGGTGCTCTCCACGGGGTAGAAGCAGGCCTGTAGCAGCACTCCGGTGGCGTCGTCGATGAAGGCGATCAGGCAGCACTTGCCGGCTTGGTTGGCGACAATTACCTTGGCCGGTCGACGACAACTATCTTGGGTGCGCCGGCGAAACCGGCAAGGAGCAAAGGGTGCAAGTCCCTGACAACAAAGAAGTAGCGAATCATGTTGGCCCCGAGTCATGCGTGGCGCACCGCGA
>JAQZBU010000136.1 GCA_029237735.1 Ramlibacter sp.
GCCGACGTCGCGGTTGGAGTCGCGGATCACCTGCGATACCTTGGCCAGCGGGATGCCGTAGCTGCGCAGCTTCACCGGGTCCACCGTGACCTGGTAGGTCTGCACGAAGCCGCCGATGGACGCCACTTCGGCCACGCCATGCGCCTTGGTGAGCTGGTAGCGCACGTACCAGTCCTGGATCGTTCGAAGTTCGGCCAGCGACTTCTCCTTGGCCAGCAGCACGTACTGGTACACCCAGCCCACGCCTGTCGCGTCGGGCCCGAGCGTAGGTGTCACGCCCTTGGGCAGACGGCCGGACGCGAAGTTCAGGTACTCGAGCACCCGCGTGCGCGCCCAGTAGATGTCGGTCCCATCCTCGAAGATCACGTAGACGAAGGACGCGCCGAAGAACGAGAAGCCGCGCACTACTTTCGATTTCGGAACCGCGAGCATCGCCGTGGTCAGCGGATAGGTCACCTGGTCTTCAACGACCTGCGGCGCCTGGCCCGGGTATTCCGTGTAGACGATGACCTGCACATCGGAGAGGTCGGGCAGCGCGTCGAGCGGTGTCTTGATCACCGCCACGACGCCCGCAATCACGATGAAAAGTGTGGCGAGCAGTATGAGGAAGGGGTTGCGCCCCGACCACTGGATGATTCTGTTCAGCATGATGGCCGTCCAGTCACTTGCGGGCGATCGAGGTGATCACCGAAGCGATCGCGCCGTGATTCAGGCTCACGGTGCCGGCCTTGGCGTCCATGCCATCCACGGTGCCCTGACCTTTATGACCTACCTTAGCGGGTGCTGCAGCGGCGGCCGGAGCCGTCGTTGCCGCCGGCGTCCCCGCGGCCGCCATCCCGCCGATCGCGGCCTTGAGGTTGCTCTCCGCGTCGATGAGGAAGTTGGCCGCAACCACCACTTGCTCGCCCTCGTTTACGCCTTCACGAACCTCGATGTAGTTGTCGCTGCTCGCGCCGGTCTTCACCTCCCTCGGCTCGAACCGCCCTTCCTTCACCTGCACCAGGACGATGCGGCGCGTGCCGCTGTCGAGCACTGCGGAATCGGGCACCGTCAGAACGGCCGCTTTCGCGCCGGACTGCATCTCGACCTGCGCGAACATGGCGGGCTTGAGCAGCTGGCCGGGGTTGGCGAGTTCGATGCGCACGGGAATCGTGCGTGTTTCGGCTTTCAAGGTCGGATAGACGTAGGTGATCCTGCCCTCGAACGTCTTGCCCGGGTAGGCGTTGATGCTCAGGTTCGCCTTGGCGCCTTTTTTAACGAGCGCGATGTCCTGTTCGAAGACATCGGCAATCACCCACACCGACGAGAGGTCGGTCACCTGGTAGAGCATTTCGCCGGGCATGAAGCGCATGCCCTGCAGCGCCTTCTTCTCCGTCACGATGCCGGAGGCCGGCGAGCGGAAGGTGATGGTGCGCTTGGCCTCGCCCGACTTCACCAGTGCATCGACCTGCTCCGGCGACAAATCCCAGTTGCGCAAGCGGGCCAGGCTGGACTCGGCCAGCTGCTTCATGCCGGACTGCGCCTCGCCGCCCGCGCCTTCCATCGCGCGCACGCCTTGCGCCGCGATGGCGTATTCGCGCTGCGCCGACACCAGCTCTGGGCTGTACACCTCGAACAGCGGCTGGCCCCTGCCCACGGGTTGGCCGGTGACGTTGACGTGCAGGCGCTCCACGTATCCTTCAAACTTGGGCGCGATCGCAAACACACGACGCTCGTCGGGCTCGACTCGCCCCGCGGCGCGCACCGTCTTGCCGAGCGTGCGCACGGTCGCTGCCTCGGTCCTGACGCCCAGCTTCTGGATTTTCTCGGTGCTGATGCGGATCTGGTTCTTGCCCCCCTTGTCCGCACCTTCGTCCTCGCCCTCGTACACCGGGATGTAGTCCATGCCCATCTGGTCCTTCTTGGGCGTGGGCGATGTGTCGGGAAGACCCATGGGGTTGCGGTAGTACAGCAGCTTGGGTTTTTTTGCCGCGCTTGCAGCCGCTGCCGGCCCGCCCGCGGCCACTGTGGCGTCGCCACTTGTCTGGTGCGCGCGGCCGCCGAGCCAGTACGAGCCCGCGCCGACACCGGCCAGGACGAGGAGAGAAAGGATGATGTTTGAGGTTTTCACAGGTCTTCTCCCACGATGCGTTCAATTTCTGCCAAGCGCATCTGCGCCTCGGCCTCGGCCTTGAGGCGGTCCATGCGGGCCTTGCGGATCTGCCGCTGCGCTTCCAGCAATGCCGTGAAGTCGAGCTTGCCGTTTTCATAGGAGGCGATAGCCGAGCGCAGGCTCAGTTCGGATTGCGGCAACGACTGGTTGGCCACCAAAGCCTCCGTACTGCGTGCGGCGTCCAGTGCCGCCAGGTTCTCGCCCAGGTCGCCGACGAGCTGGTTGGCTACGGCTTGCGAGCGCGAGCGGGCTGCCCCCACCATGGCCTCCGCCTCGGCCTCTTGGGCGCGGCGCGTGGTTTGCTGCAGCGGGATGTTCACTTCCACCATCACGCCCCAGCTGGTGATGCGCGATCCCATCTGGGTCGGCGCGAGCCCCACCGTGACATCCGGGTAGCGATTGCGCCGTGCGAGCTCGCGGCCTTTCAAGGCGCCGCGCAGCTTGGCGTCCTCGGCGGCCAGTTGCGGATTGTTGGCGCGCGCTCGTTGCGCCAGCGCGGCTGCTTCCAGCGCGCTGACCACGGGGAGCGGCCGCAGTGCAACCGGCTCGGCCAACGGCGCCGAAGCTTCGCGCGCCAGCAGCGCATTCAACCGCGCCCGCGTCTGCCGCTTCTCCGCTTCCAGCATGATCAGTTCGGAGCGCATGGTGGTCTGCTCGATCTGCGCCCGGATGGCGTCCTGCTGAGCCACCAGGCCACCCGAGTAGCGGGCTTGCGCGATCTGCTCGATGCGCCCCATGAGGTCCAGGATTTCGCGCGTCAGCCGTTCGTTCTGCGACGCCAGGTAGTAACGCGCGTAGCCGGTCTTGATGCGCATGGCCAGCTCCGTCCATGCCCCGGCCGTGCGCGCCGAGGCCTGCTGCACGTCGGCGGCGGCGACATCGCGGCGCAGGTCGCGCTTGCCCCAGGCGGGCAGCATCTGCATCAGCGTGTAGCGCGTCTCGCCCACCTTGCTCGGCAGCAGGTTGAAGCCGGCGTCGTTGCCGTAGTTGTTCACGTTCATCAGCTCGACGCGCAGCACCGGGTCGGGCAAAGCCCCGGCGGGCTGCACCCGCTGGGCGGCGGCCTCGGCCTCCAGCCGCATGGACGCCAGCTCCGGGTTCTGGGCGCGGGCATGTTCGAGCAGGCCCTGGACGTTGCTGCCCAGCGCGGTGTCCTGCGCGATGGCGGGGCCGGCGGCGGCGAACGCGCAAGCCAGCGCCAATGGAATAGGTGAACGCATGGAAATCCTCCGAATCGAAACCAGGGAACAAGCGAGCGTGGGCCCGTCAGGGCCGGCCATGGCTTGCAGGCTTCAATTGCGAAGGACGTGGAGCGAAAGGTAGAGCGGGAGCGAGTCGGGTGGGTCCGTAAGCGGCGTGGCGCGCGCGCTCGGAACCGCGAACATCACTGCGGTGGCAGGCTCGATCACACGTTGAAGCAGGGCCACCGACGCCGGGTTGGGCTGCAGGTCCGGCGAGGCAGCGCGAACCGAGGATTGCGCCTCGTTGGCGCAGTGCGCCTTGCAAAGTTGCGGCTGGGCCACGCCGCCCTCGTCCTCGGCTTCATGGCAATCCGGCATCCCCGCCATGGCGGCGGACGGAGCATGGCCCGCCTGCTCGGCTGTCGGGCAGACGTAGGCGGCCACGGCGAGCTGCGTGAACAGGATCGCCGTGCCCAGTGCGCCGGATAGCCAGCGCCGAAGCCGCCTGGAGAGTGCCATGGCTTCAGGATACCCCGTGCCCGGCCGTTCCGCTTGCGTTATATCAATCGGCGCCGGGACCTCAGGCTGGGGCGCAATGCCGCGGCGTCGATCTGAGTGTCCTTAAGGAAGCGCTGGATGCGCGGGTCGGCCGTCTCGCCCAGCATGCCCGACGGAGGGCCGTCGTACAGAATCGACCCCGCTTCCATGAAGACGATCCGATCGGAAAGGCGGAAGGCAAAACTCATCTCATGCGTGACGATGACCATCGTCATGCCCTCTCTCGCCAGCGCCTCGATCACCGCCAGAACGTCGTTGACGAGCTCCGGGTCCAGCGCGGACGTCGGCTCGTCGAACAGCATGACCGAGGGATGCATGGCAAGTGCCCGGGCAATCGCGACGCGCTGTTGCTGTCCGCCTGAGAGCTGGTAGGGGTACTTGGAGGCATGCTCGCCCATGCCGACTTTTTGCAGCACTTCATGGGCCAGGTGCGCCAGCTCATCCGAAGCGCCGCGCCTGTGAAACCGCGGGGCCATCATCACGTTCTGTAGCACCGTGCGGTGCGGAAACAGGTTGAAGCCCTGGAAAACCATACCCACGTCGACGATGCGCCGCATCTGCTCGTCCTCGCCGGGCCCGCCGGCGCCCGGCGCGCGCGCGAAGGGCTTTCCGTTCAGGTGGATCTCACCCTGTGTCAGCGACTCCAGGCCGTTCATGGTGCGGATCAGCGATGTCTTGCCGGAGCCCGACGGACCAATGATCGAGACGACCTCGCCCGGCATCACCTCGAGCGAGACGCCCTTCAATACGTCGTGCTTGCCGTAGCGTTTCCACACGTCGATAGCCTGCAGCGTGCCTGTGGCGGCGCCGCGAGGCCTCACGAGCGCCAGGCGAGGCGGCGTTTCGGGCGCCGGAGCCAGCGACCCCGGGCGTCGCGTGACGTCGAGTGACCGTTCGAGCCACTGCAGGACACGCCCGGAGAGCGTGACTATCAGCACATAGTAGAACGCCACCGCCAGCATGGTTTCCAGCACCTTGAAGTTCTGCGTGTACAGGCGCTCGCCAACGGTCAGTATCTCCGTCAGGGAAATCACCGACACCAGCGACGTCAGCTTCACGATCGTCACGTACTCATTGGCCAGCGACGGCAGGGCGACGCGCAACGCCTGAGGCACCACGATGTGCCACTGCCTGCCCAGATAGCGTATGCCCAATGCGCGCCCGGCCTCCAGCTGTCCCTTGGGCACGGCCATGATTCCGCCGCGGTGGATTTCGGCGATGTAGGCGGACTCGTTCAGCACCAGGGCGATCCAGCCTGCCCAGAAGGGATCCGAAAGCACGGCGCCCGTGACGGGAAAGACCTGCGGAAGGTTGTAGACGAAGACCAGGAGCACGAGCAGCGGCAGGCTCCGGAAGAACCAGATGTAGCCGCCGGCGGCGCCTCGCAGCGCGGTGAACGAGGACTGCCCCGCCAACGCCAGAGCGAACCCGAAGACAATGGCGGCCAGCCAGCTCGTCACGCTCAGTTGCAGCACCACCAGGCAGGCTTGCCAGAAATCCCGGTTGAGCAGCAGCCGCCATGTGTATTCGAGGTCGAATTGCATTCCGTCGTCTCCGTCAGTTCTTCTTCCGGTCAGTTCGCGCCGCGATAGGCAGCGGCGATTTCCGCGGCGCTGGGTTCTGCCAGGTTGTATTTCTTCAGCAAGGCTTGGTATTGCCCGGTGCGCTTGAGGTGTTCCAACGCGCCGGAGAGCGCCTCCAGCAACGCCTTGTTGCCCTTCTGGACACCCAGCCCGACGACGACGGGATACAGGATGTCGGTCGATGTGATCCGCAGGCGCCCCTGCGTCTGGCTCACCAGCATCTGCGACACGGCGGCGTCTTCGAACTGCACGTCCGCCGCCCGCGACAGCAGCGCCTGCGCGGCGACCGGAGAGCTGGGATATTCCTGAACCTGGATGGCGGCCTTGCCCTTCTGGACGCATTGGGTCCTGGACACTTCTCCCAGAACGGGAACCCAGGCCGCGCCCTTCAGGGACGCCACCTTCTTGCCGCACAGTTCATCGGCGCGCCGGGGTTGATAGGCGCTGTCCACGACAGTGACCAGCGCACCGCCGGTCTTGAGGTAAGGCACATAGTCGATCTGTTGCGCCCGCTCCGGCGTGACGTACAGCGCGGACGCCACGACGTCGAAGCGCTTGCCGGTCAGCCCCAGAATCAGGCTGGCAAAGCGCGTATCTTCGAATTGCGTCTTCAGCCCCAGTTGTGCCCCTATCCTGCCCATAAACTCGACGTCGAAGCCCGCGGGCTTGCCGTCGACCATGTGCTCGTAGGGCGGCCAGGTGAGGTCCGAGCCGATCGTGATCACGCCGGGCTTGACGGTCGGCACTTGCGTGTCCGCGTGCGCCGTGGCGACGAGCGTCAAACCCAGAATGGGTAGGCACGCCGATCTTGCGAGCGCGCGAATTTTCGATGCAATCTTGTTGCAGTTCATGTCTTCCTCCAGGTGGTGTGTCGCCGCGGCGACGGGTTGTGGAACACGCCCTCATCGCGGGCGTGCTCCAGGATCGCTAGCCCAGGATCGGCATCTCGCGTGGTGCGCGGCGCGTCAGCAGTTGCGGCCCGGACTCGGTGATGACGACGTTCTCTTCATGCACCATCACCTTCCCGTTCCCGTACGCCATGCTGGGTTCGATGGTGATGACCATGCCCGGCAGCAGCACGCTGGTGTCGCCGGCCTTGTTCGACGGCGGCTCCGTCAACTGCAATCCCAGGCCATGGCCCATGCGCCCCACGTTGTTGCCGCGCCCGGCTGCCGGTTGGAGCACTTTCATCATGGCCTCGTGCAGCTCGCTCGCACGGGCGCCCGGCACCGCGGCCGCGATGCCGGCTTCTGTGGCCAGCCACACGAGCTCGTGCGCGCGCAATGCCTCATCCGCCACCCTGCCAACGCCATAGTTGCGGTCGAAATCGCTGAAGTAGCCATGGGTCGTCGCCCCGACGTCGATCACGAGGACATCACCATCGACCAGCTTGCGGCCGCACGGGCTCGCAATCGCCTGGGAGTAGCCGCCCGGGCCTGATCCGCAACCCAGGAAGGGCACGCTGTGCGCGCCCCGTCCCAGGATGTCGATGGCAAGGCCGGTGCATATGTCGCGCTCGGTCTGGCCGGCCCGGGCTCGCTCGGGCAGCGCCGCGAATGCGTCGCCGACCACTCGGCAGGACGTGCGAATGTGCGCGATCTCGGCAGGCGACTTGATGTTGCGCAGCTCCCATATGCACGGCGAGCCATCGACCAGATCGATGTGGCGCAACTGATCGCGCAATTCGAAGAAGTCCACCAGCGGCATGCGCAGGGACGATTCCCGCCCCATCTCCATGCCGATGCGTCGATGGCGGCCCGTTACAGGCACCAGCGCATTCGCCAGCAGCGAGATTCCGTCGTCCGCCGGTTGGGGCGCCGGCCAGGTCCGGAGGTCTTCGATCCAGCCGCCGGAGAGCACCGGCTCGCCGATCTCGGGAATCACGGCGACGCAGCGTCCGGCGGCGGGCACGATCAGGAACCAGGGCCGCGTCGGGCTCTCCCAGAACTGGCTGTCGAAGCCGGTGAAGTAACGGAAGTTCGCCGGCGACGTCAACAGCAGCGCATCCATCCGGTGCGCCCGCATGGCCCGTTGCGCGCGCAACAAACGCGCCTCGTACTCGGAGTCGCCGAACGCCGGGAACTCCGTTTCCCGCCCGGGTCTGTGTGCGGCCGCGATCACGCTTCCTGCTCCACACGCGCCAGCAACTCCCGGTATCGGTCCTGGTCAGTCGCGCCTTCGGTGTTGAAAACCATGACGACGGAATCCGGGCCCAGCCCCAACTGCTCACGTGCCCGCGCCGACGCGGCAGCGGCCATCAAACCGGCCAGCCCGGCGCCGCCGCTTTCTCCCGCCAGCACGAACGGGTCTGCCGCCTTCGGCAACGCAAGGGCCCTCATCGCGCGCAACGCTTCCGACTCGCCGATCGCCATGAATGCATGGGCGCGGCGCTCGAGGATGCGCCAGGCGATGAGCGACGGCTCGTAGCACTCCAGCATCGCCATCAGCGTCGGCTCCTGCGGTGCGACCCGTGTGAGGCGGCCCGCCATGGCGCTGGCAAGGAGGCACGCGGCCCGCTCCGGCTCGACGACGACGATCCGCGGCGCGGCCAGTCCCGACACAAGCGCCATGTGGGCGGCCACGGCGGCGGCATAACCGCCCACGCCGGCTTGCAGGAACACATGAGTCGGCATCGAATCATTCGTTCGCGCCTGCTCGATGGCCTCCGATGCCATGACCAGGTAACCCTGCATCACCCAGGTCGGGATCTCCTCGTACCCGGGCCATGAGGTGTCCGAAACCACGTGCCAGCCGCGCTCCCGGGCCTCGCGGTTTGCCGCGGCAACGGCATCGTCGTAATTGCCGTCGACGCGCACCACATGCGCGCCCTGGGCGGAAATGGCTTGCGCCCTGGGCTCGCTGACCCCGGCATGGATGAACACCGTGCATGCACATCCGGCCAGTGCGGCGCCGGCGGCAACCGCCCGTCCGTGATTGCCGTCGGTGGCGCAGGTGATAGTCAGCCCGGCCGCTACGGCGCGCACGTCGGCATCGTCCAGATCGGCCGCCGCCAGCGAGCGGTCGAGATGCCGGCCCGCTTCCCGCAGTACGAGGCGAATCACGGCATGGGCTCCGCCGAGGGCCTTGAAGCTGCCCAGGGACGAGCGTTCGCTTTCATCCTTCACGTGGATGGCGCGCACGCGAAGGCTTGCCGCCAACCCGGGCAGGCCATGCAAGGGCGTGGGCCGATGGGGCACCCTGGCCAGCCGCTCGCGCACCTGCGCGACAACGGAAGGGCCGAACGCGGCCTGGTCCTGGGGGATCAGTGGCGCGTCGAACGCCGCGGAGGTGTTGAGATGCAGGCGCATGTGCTGGGACTTGCGTTGATGAGATGGGCAAATCTATCTCTCCACGGCCCGGAAATGTTCTCTCTTTCGGCGTCGAAAACGATAAAATTTCTCGCGCCACTTGCGCCATGAAACGACAGACGCCCTCGATCGATGACTTCGATCGCAAGATCCTTGCGATCGTCCAGGCCAACAACCTGGTGCCGCACCGCCAGATCGCGGACGAAGTCCATCTGTCGGTCCCCGCCGTGGCGCGCCGCCTGGCGCGCCTGCGCAAGGAAGGCGTGATCGCCGCGGACACGAGCGTTCTGCGGCAGGATTGGGTCGGCTCGCCGCTCACCGTCATCGTCCATGTCACCGTCGAAAGCGAGGCCGTGGAGCAACTGGACGAAATGCGCCGGCGGTTCCTGGCTTGCCGGCAGGTGCAGCAATGCTATTACGTGACCGGCGACATGGACTTCATATTGATCATGGCCATCGGCGACATGCAGGAATACGAAGCCCTCACGCGCACCTTATTCTTCGAAAGCGGTAACGTTCGACGCTTCCGCACATTCGTCGCCATGGAACGCTTGAAGGCTTCCTTGAGCGTGCCCCTGTAGCCATGGGGACGCAGCGGGCCGATTGCTGCGTGCGAAGCTGCGTCAGCCGTGCGCGTTGCGCATCCAGTCGGCCGTCTGGAAGAAGCTTTCCTTCAACCGTTCGTGCAGGGCTGGCGGGACCCCCGTTTCGCCCATCGCCTGGTCCATGCAGGCAAGCCACTGGTCCCGCTCCAGGATGCCGATCGGGAACGGCATGTGGCGCGCGCGCAGGCGCGGGTGGCCGAAGCGGTCGGTGTAGTGCTGCGGGCCGCCGAGCCACCCGCAGAGAAACCAGAACAGGTGCTGCCGTGCCTTGGCCAGGTCGCTGCCGTGCACGGCGCGAAGCGCCGCGTATTCAGGATCGAGATCCATCAGGTCGTAGAAGCGCTCGACCAGCGCATGGACTTTGGCTTCGCCGCCGATCAAGTCGAAAGGCGTGGCGGGTTGCGTTTTTTCGTCAAGGGGCATGAGGTATATTGTCACTCCGGCGCGCGGCGCAAGGTCTCCACCACCGGGCGGCTCAGCACTTCGCGCAGCCCCCACCAGCCGGCGGCCAGCGCAAGCACCGCGCCTGCCAGCGCGCCGAAGAGCGGCACCCACGGCGATGCCGTCCAGTCGAAGTCGAAGGTGTAGCGCGCCAGCCCCCAGCCGACGACGGACGCGACCATGCTGGCAAGGAACCCCGCCAGCAAGCCGACACCAACCAATTCCGCGCGCTGCACCTGGCGCAGCAACGCGCCACTCGCGCCCACGGCGCGCATGATCGCGAATTCGCGGGCGCGCTCCTCCCGCGTGGCGGTGACGGCCGCGAACAGCACGACGACACCGGCCGCGAGCGTGAAGCCGAAGAGGAACTCCACCGCGCGGATCACCTTGTCCAGCACGCCTTGCACCTGCGTGATGGTGCTGGTCATGTCCACATTGGTGATGTTGGGGAAGGCGCGCACCAGCTCGTTGTCGAAACCCTTGCGACTGGGCGCGCGGAAGGCGCTCATGTAGGTGACCGGCACGTCCTCGAGCCGCTGCACAGGGTAGATCACGAAGAAATTGGCGCGCATGGAGCTCCAGTCCACCTTGCGTAGAGAAGTGATCTTCGAATCCGCCTGCATGCCCCCGATGTCGAAGCGCAGCGTATCACCCAGCTTCAGGCCCAGCGTGTCGGCAATCCCCTGTTCCACGCTGATCGCCCCCTTTTCGTCGGGCTGCCATCGGCCCGCCACCACCTGGTTGTGCGGGGGCTGCGCGGCGCTGCTCGATAGGTTGAACTCGCGATCGACGAGGCGCTTGGCGCGGTCCTCCACATAGTCGTCGGGCGTCACGGTCTTGCCGTTGACGGCGAGCAGTCGGCCACGAATCATCGGGTACCAGTCGAAGCGCTGCACTCCGGCGTGCGCAGCAACACCAGCAACACGAGCGCGAGCAAGCCCACAGCCAGCGCGCTCACCTGCACGACGGTATAGGCCGGGCGAGCCGAGATCTGGCGCGTGGCCAGCACGATCCAGCGCGGCGCAGTGGCTTCGTTGACGGACCAACGCAAGGCCTTGACCGCCAGCCAGCTCAGCCCGGCGAACAGCAGCGCGGCGACGGCAAAGCCGCCTACAGCGATGCCGCCCAGCAGCAGGTCGCTGCTGGCCGCCATCAGCAGGGCCGCAAAACCGATGACGCCCACCGCGAGCACGGCCGCGGACGCGGGCTTCAGGTTGCCCAGGTCACGCCGGATCACGCGCAGCGGCGGCACCTGCGCCAGCTGTAGCACGGGCGGCAGCCCGAAGGCGAACAGCAAGGTCAGGCCCATGCCCATGCCGAACCCCGCCGGCCAGAGCGTGGGGGCCGGCAGCTCCGAGCCGACCAGCCCCGACAGCAGCACAATGAACACGAAGTGCACCGCGAAGCCGAGCGCCACACCCAATGCGCTCGCGGCTACGCCGATCATGGCGAATTCGAATGTGTAGCTCCAGGCGATGGTGCGCTGGCTCTGCCCCAGCACGCGCAGCATCGCGCAATCGTCCAGGTGCTTCGCCGCGAAGCCGCGCGCGGCCAGCGCC
>JAQZBU010000236.1 GCA_029237735.1 Ramlibacter sp.
GAGCGCGAGTTCGAGCGGGACCCGGGGCAGTTCTTCGAGTGGGTGAAGTTCCGCTCGCACCTCTCGCGCGGTGTCACCGTGGGCACCATGCTGATGGATGAGGCGCTGCACTTCATGCGGCTGGGCACCTTCCTGGAGCGCGCTGACAACACGGCGCGGCTGGTGGACGTGAAGTTCCACGCCGTGCAGAGCGATTTCTTCGGCGTGGCAAGCGAGAAGGATGGTGAGTACGACTTCTACCACTGGAGCGCGATCCTGCGTAGCGTCTCCGGCTTCGAGATCTACCGCAAGGTCTATCGCGACGTGATCAAGCCCGAGCGCGTGGCCGACCTGCTGATCCTGCGCGCCGACATGCCCCGGTCGCTGCATGCCAGTCTGAATGAGGTTGTGAGCAACCTCGCGATGGTGGCCAACGACCAATCGTCCGAAACCCAGCGCCGCGCCGGCAAGCTGCGCGCGGACCTGCAGTACGGCGCGATCGATGAGATCCTGGCCACCGGGCTGCACGCCTTCCTCACCCAGTTCCTGGACCGGGTGAACGAGCTGGGCGTTCGCATCAGCCGCGACTTCCTCATCCCTGGCAAAGCGTAAGCCGCGCGCCCTAGACTGCCGTCGAGGCGCGTTTTCTGATGCGCTAAGTGGTTGAAATATCTTGTTTTTCCGTATATTCTGGCAAAGTCAGAATTTACTCGGAAAACACCCTTGCACGATCTATTCGAACTCGACGAAAACCAGCTGCGCGAACTCGTCAACGCCAAGGGCATCTGGCGCGCGTTTGCGTTGGCCAGGCGGGAGGCCAAGGAGGTGCGAGGATCAATGACCTGGAAGAAAGTTGGCGCAGGCACGTACCTCATCAGGCATTCGGCCAGCGGGGCTCAAAAATCGCTGGGACCGCGGGATGATCGAACCCAGGCCATGTACGACACGTTTCAGCAGCGCAAGGGCCCTGCCGAACAACGCCTCAAGGCTTTGAAGGATCGTACCGAGGAGCAACGCAAACTCAATCGCGTGTACCGCGTTGGGCGAGTGCCGAACGTCGTCGTGCGCGCGCTGGCCGCGCTCGACGCAGCCGACCTGGCCGATAAATTCATGGTGATCGGTACCCACGCCATCTACGCCTACGAAACGGCCGCCGGCGTGAGGGTTGCCTCCAACGCGATGGCCACCCGCGACCTGGACCTCCTATTCGATGCGAGCAAGCGCTTGGCATTTGCGACGACACTGGAGCGAAGCGGAGCCAGGTCATTGATTGGCGTGTTTAAGAAGGCGGACCCCTCGTTTCGTGTGATGCCCGACCAACTTCAGACAGCGGTGAACGATGACGGATTCGAGATCGACGTCATCAGGCGCAAAGCCACTGCGGGCGACACGCACCCCATGAGAATGTCCGACGAGGAGGATGATTTCTGGGCGGTCCAGATCGACAGCGGCGACCAGATGGCCACCGGCCGCAAGTTCGAGCATCTGGTCGTGGCTGCAAATGGTGAGATGGCCACGATGAGGACCATTCATCCTCTGGACTTCGTGCGGCTGAAGATGCTGCTCTCGGCGAAGCCAGATCGCGACCCCCTCAAGGCCCCCAAGGACCGCCTGCAGGCCGAGGTTGTGCAGGATATGTGGGACAAGTACCTGTACCGGCTCGAGAGGCCGGCGGAGCCGCCTGCGGCCTGACCTCAGCCGCCCAGGCGGGCGAGCGTTCGCGAGAGGTTCTCTCGCGCCTGCCGCTCGTACCGCGAATAAAAGTAATCAGTGCTGTACAGGCGCGGCCGTGCGAGGAATTCACCGAGCACCCGGCGCCGCCCCGCGCGGTATTTGTCCTCGGGCACATGCGCGTATTCGAGCCGGATCTGCTCGTCCGACTCGTCGAAGCGCGCGGGGTCGCTGCCCAGGATCGCCAGGTCCACGTCCACCAGCAGCTGCGCGTCCGCGTCCTCGGGAACGGCCTCGTGCCGCGTGGCCAAGACGAGCGCATGCAGCCGGTCAGCGATGCCGGCCGGCAGCCCCGCTTCCAGCACGCTGTCCCGCGCCCACTGCGCGCTGCGCCCCTCGTTGTCATCGCGCTTCGGGTCGTAGAAGGCATCGTGGAACCACAACGCGAGTTCAATCTCCCCGGGCCGCTGTGCGGTGGCGCGTACTTTCTCGAAGAGGTCGAGGCATTCGTCGAGATGCTGCAGCGTGTGGTAATGCCGGTGGGGCTCGCTCCAGCAGTCGACAAGACAGCGGAACAGGCCTGCCGAGCTCTCGCCAGCTTCGCCGCCAGCCTTCCAGCCTCATGAAGCCCGCGCTGTGGCCAGCGCTTCCTTCACTTCGCGGCCGAGTTCGATCACGGCCATGGCGTAGTAGCTTGACCAGTTGTAGCGGGTGATGACGTAGAAATTTTCCGTGCCGGCAATGTACTGCGGCTCGGCCTCGCCGTTCTGCAATTCGACCAGCGCCAGGGGGCCGGTGTGTTCCAGCGCCGGGCCCTGCAGCACCGCGCCCTTGGCGGTGAAGCTCGCGACGCTGAAGGTGGGCAGGATGTCGGGGGCCAGCAGGGCATCCTTGTCGAGCTTTTCGGCGTCGAAGGTAACCGGGTAATGGGTGGGCATGCCGTTTTGCCAGCCGTAGCTTTTGAAGTAATTCGCCACGGAGCCTATCACGTCGGCCGGGCTGCCCGAGAGGTCGATGCGGCCGTCGGCGTCGAAGTCCACGGCCCATCGCACCACGCTGCTGGGCATGAACTGCGGCATGCCCGTTGCACCGGCATAGCTGCCCAGTGGCAACAGCGGGTCGGTGTCCCGCCGCTTCTGCAGCGTGAGAAACTGCTCCAGCTCTCCGCGGAAATATTCGCTGCGCTCGGCGGCGCGCGGATGCGAGTCGGGAAAGTTGAAGGCCAGTGTGGCCAGCGCGTCGATCACGCGGAAGTTGCCGGTCTGCTGGCCGTAGATCGTCTCCACGCCGATGATGCCGACGATGATTTCCGGCGGCACGCCGTACTCCTGCTCGGCGCGCTCCAGCAGCGCCTGGTTGTCCTGCCAGAACTTGATGCCCGCGCGGATGCGCACCGGGTCGATGAAGCGGCTGCGATATACGCGCCAATTCTTGGGTGTGCCCACCGGCGGCGGCTGCATCAGCTTGCTCACGAGCGGCAAGAACTGTGCGCGGCCGAGGGCTTCGCGGACCCATTCGCGGTCGAGGTCGCGCCGCTGGGCCATGTCATCGGCCCATCGCATCGCCTCCTCGTGGGTGGCGTAGGGCACGCCACGATGGTTATTGCGTTCGGATACGGCGCGTTTGCGCGCGGACTGCGCGGCGAGAGGCGTCGCAAGCGCGGCGGCGGCGACGAAAAGAATGGCTGCAAGAAGTATTCGGGGCATCAACCGGGCCAGGCAAGGTGTTTGAATTCGCGTTGGAGCGCGGCAAGGCTTTTCTCCGGCGCGCGGGCGTAACGCTGCATTTCCAGCTTCAGCAGCCAGTCTGCCAGCGACCGGGCGCCTTCACCGAAACGCCCTGTGACAAGAGTGGCGATCTCGCGGGGCGGCGCGGCGGGGGGCAGGTCCAGGCCGGCGGCGTGAAGGCGTTTGCGCGTGCGCGCCAGCAGGCGCAACCAGGGGTCGTGCTGACGGCGCTCCCACAGCGTCCAGGCCGCGCCGCAGAGCGCGATGAAGACCAGCAGCCCCAGCAGTACGTAGGCCAGATCTTCCCAGGACGGCGCCTGGAAGCCGAGATTCTTAAGCAGGTCGAGTTGCTTGCTCTGTGTGTAATTCAGCACCCACTGGTTCCAGCTGTTGTTCAGCGCCTCCCATGCGGCCCGCATGCTCGCCGCCAGGTTGGGGTTCACCGTGCCGAATGCCGTTGCGATGACTCCGCGTGGGGCCTGCAGGCGCTGGAACGAGCCGGTGCGTCCGGGCGCGACGGCCGACGTCGGGTCCACGCGCACCCAGCCGCGGCCTTGCAGCCAGACTTCGGTCCAGGCATGCGCGTCGCTTTGCCGCACCACCCAGAAGCCGTCCACCGTGTTGCGCTCACCACCCTGGTAGCCAGTGACGATGCGCGCCGGGATGTCCATTGCGCGCATCAGCACGACGAAAGCCGAGGCGATGTGCTCGCAAAAGCCCTCCTTGCGGTCGAACCAGAACTCATCGGCGGTGTCCGCGCCGTAGACTCCAGGGTCCAGCGTGTACTGGTAGTTGCCGGTGCGAAGCCGGTTCAGCGCCGCCTGCACCAACGCAGCCTGCCCACGGCCGGCTACGGCGGGGTCCTGGCGCATCTCGGTCGCAAGCGCCAGCGTGCGGGGGTTGAAGCCTGCGGGCAGCTCCGTGTACTGGGGCAACACGGCGGCCACGTTGTTGCGTGGGCCGTGAAGGAAATGAGGGTGGCTTTCGACGCTGTAGCGCAGCAGGTCGGTGACAGGACGGTTCGCCACCCACTGTAATTCGCTGGTCATCAAGGTCTCGAAGCCGGGTGCGTCGGGGCGCTTCATGGCTGCGTCCATCACCAGGATCCACGGCCGGTTGTTCGGCTCCATCGTCACTTCATAGCGCACTGGGTTGCCCAATACTTCCAATTGGGCTGTGCCCGGCATGGCCGGGAAATAGCGCGAGCCCAGGCGCGGCTGCAGCCCGCGCCATTCGCGCCCGTCGAAGGTGGACAACACCGGGCCGCGGAAGTAAAGGTCGCTTTGCGGCGGCACGGCCCCCTCGAAGCGCACGCGCATGGCGATGGTTTCGTCCAGCGCGAGGCTGGCGAGGTTACCAACCTGCATGCTGGCCGACAGGCCGCTGCGCCCCGCCATGGCGTCGCTCGGGATGCCCCACAGCGGCGCGAAGCGCGGGAACAACAGGAACAGCACGGCCATGATCGGTGCGCCCAGCAGCGCCAGCGCCCCGGCGGTGCGAGCGGCTTGCGCGAGCGGCGGGCGGCCCACGGGCATGTGGGCGTTGATCAGGGCGGTGAGCAGGCCCAGCAGCGCAAGCAGCATGGCGGCCGCCGTGGCGAGCGACTGCGAAAAGAAGAAGTTCGTGAGCATCGTGAAGAAGCCCAG
>JAQZBU010000237.1 GCA_029237735.1 Ramlibacter sp.
GACACCGTGAAGCGCCTGGGCGGCGTGCCGGTGATGAGCAAGTCCGGCCATGCCTTCATCAAGCAGAAGATGCGCGAGGTGGACGGCGCCTATGGCGGCGAAATGAGCGCGCACCACTACTTCCGCGACTTCTCGTACTGCGACAGCGGCATGATTCCCTGGCTGCTGGTGCTCGAGCGCGTGTGTGAATCCGGCAAGACGCTGGATGAACTGGTGGCGGAGCGCATCAAGGCCTTCCCCGCGAGCGGCGAGATCAACCGCAAGTTGCCCGACGCCAAGGCCGTGCTGGCGGCCGCCGAAGCCAGATACGGCGCCGGCGCCATCATCGACAAGACGGACGGCCTCTCCGTGGACCACCCGAACTGGCGCTTCAACGTGCGCGCGTCCAACACCGAGCCTCTGGTGCGCCTCAACGTGGAATCACGCGGCGACGAAGCCCTGATGCAGGAAAAGACCGCAGACCTGCTGGCCTTCCTCGACTCCATGGGCGCCGTCAAAGCCAACCACTGATTGGGGGAACCCTCATGCGTGAACTGAAAGTCCTCGCGGCCTGCGCCGCGCTGGCCGCCGCGACCGTGCAGGCGGCTGCTCCCGGCATCGACATCCCGGCCGCCGTAATGGCCACCGCCAAGGCGCAAATCAATCCGGGGTCGCTCGAAGCGCCCATTCGTTTTCTCGCCGACGACCTGCTCGAGGGCCGCGGCCCCGCGTCGCGCGGTGACGCGCTGGCGCGCCTGTATCTCGCCGCCGAGCTCCAGTCGCTGGGCTACCAGCCCGCCTTCGACGGCAAGTGGGAACAGCCCGTGGACATCGTCGGCACCACGGCGCATCTGCCGGCTGCGTGGACGTTCAAAGCCAAGGGCGGCAACGTCGATCTCAAGCTGTCCGATGACTACATCGCGACTTCCGGCGTTCAGACCGAATCCGCGGGGTTCAAGGACGCGGACCTGGTGTTCGTCGGCTACGGCATCGAAGCACCCGAGTACCAGTGGGACGACTTCAAGGGCGTGGACGTGAAAGGCAAAGTCCTGGTCATGCTCAACAACGACCCCGACTGGGATGCGAAGTTGTTCGCGGGCAAGTCGCGTCTGTACTACGGCCGCTGGACGTACAAGTACGAACAGGCCGCGCGCCACGGGGCCGCGGGCGCGATAATCGTGCACACCACACCGTCGGCGGGTTATCCCTGGCAGGTGGTGCAGTCGTCCTGGGGTGGCGAGCAGTTCGAACTACCCGCCGAAGGTGAGCCGCGCGTCCAGCTCAAGGGCTGGGCCACCGAGGACGCCGTGCGCCGGCTCATGAAAGCCGCCGGCCAGGATCTCGACAAGCTCACCCGGGCCGCCAGGAGCCGCTCGTTCAAGCCCGTGCCGCTGGCGCTCGAGAGCAGCATCCAGTTCGACACCAAAGTGTCGCGCGTGAAGACCGCAAACGTGGCCGGCCTGTTGCCGGGCAGCGATCCCAAGCTCAAGGATGAAGTGGTGGTGTACGGCGCTCACCACGATCACTTCGGCATTGGCGAGCCGGACAAGACCGGCGACAAGATCTACAACGGCGCCGAAGACAACGCCGCCGGCTGCGCGCAGGTGATGGCCATCGCGCGCGCCTTCGCCGCGCTGCCCGAGCGGCCGAGGCGCTCCGTGCTCATCCTGTTCGTGGCCGCCGAGGAACAGGGGTTGTTAGGCAGCAAGTACTACTCGCTGCATCCCACGTTCCCGCCCGGCAAGATCGCGGCCAACATCAATTACGACGGCGGCAATTACCGCGGGCGTACCAGGGACCTCACGCTGATCGGCTACGGCAAGTCTTCGCTGGATGGCATCGCCGAGGCGCTGGTGAAAAGCCAGGGGCGTGTGCTCGTACCCGACCAGTTCCCGGATCGCGGCTATTTCTACCGCTCCGACCAGTTCAACTTCGCCAAGATCGGCGTGCCCGCGCTGTACTTCGACAATGGCACCGACTACATCGGCAAGCCGCCGGGCTGGGGCAAGCAGGAAGCCGAGCAGTGGGAAGAGCACGTGTACCACCAGCCCAGTGACGAGATCGACGACACCTGGGTGTACGACGGCATGATCGAAGACGCGACGCTGGGTTTCCTCAGCGGCTGGGTGGTCGCGCAGGCGGATGAAATGCCGAAGTGGAACCCCGGCGACGAGTTCGAGGCGGCCCGCAAGAAGGCAATCGCGCAGTAAGTACGCGCCTCCTTTCGGGGCGCGGCACCGAGGGGGCCGCGCGACCAGCGCGCATCCGCATGGCCCCGGAGGGTTACGCGTGGCCGCCGGACGGATTCGCGGCTGGCATGATTTCTGCTCCGGTGGTGGCGGCACGATGGGTTGCCTCACCGCCGGACAGAACATGGATCGCAATGACGTCACCGCCGCCATCCTCGCGGCCAAGCTGGCCAAGGGCCTCAAGTGGGAGGAACTGGCGAAAACGCTCGGAACCAGCAAGGAGTGGGGCACAGCCGCGTTGCTCGGACAGATGACCCTCACACGTGCCCAGGCCGAAGCCATCGGCGCACAGCTCGAGCTGTCCAGCGAGGCGGTCGCGCTGCTGCAGCAGGCGCCTTACAAAGGCTCATTGCCCACCACCGTGCCCACCGACCCACTGATCTATCGTTTCCATGAACTGGTATCCGTGTACGGCACCACGTTCAAAGCGCTGATCCACGAGGAGTTCGGCGACGGCATCATGAGTGCCATCGATTTCCGGATGGCGGTGACACGCGAACCGGACCCGAAGGGCGACCGCGTGAGCATCGCGATGAGCGGGAAGTTCCTGCCGTACCGGACTTACTAGCCGGGTGGCCCGCCGGTCACGCGACCGCCGGCTTCTCCGCTTCGCCCATCATGTATTCCATGAGGCCGTTGAAGGCGTCCTCCGCGCTCGCGTAGCGAAGCTCCGGG
>JAQZBU010000238.1 GCA_029237735.1 Ramlibacter sp.
CTCCACCACCGCCATCCTGGTGAACCTGCCGGGCGAATCGTCCTCGGTGGTGACCATCATCGACGGCTACCAGATGGCAAGGCAGGGCCGCGCGGGCCCCGCGCTTGCCGCAGCGGGCATCGGCTCGTTCTTCGCCGGTTGCGTCGCCACGCTGATCCTGGCCGGTTTCGCCGCGCCGCTGACCGAAGTGGCGTTCAAGTTCGGCCCCGCCGAATACTTCTCGCTGATGGTGCTGGGCCTCATCGGCGCCGTCGTCCTGGCCTCGGGCTCGCTGATCAAGGCCATCGCCATGATCCTGCTGGGCCTGCTGCTGGGCCTGATCGGCACCGATGTGAACTCGGGCGTCGCGCGCTACTCCTTCGACATCCCGGAGCTCACCGACGGCCTCGGCTTCATCGTCATCGCCATGGGCGTGTTCGGCTACGGCGAGATCATCTCCAACCTCGGCAAGCACGAGGACGAGCGCAAGGTCTTCACGTCCAAGGTGACGGGCCTGTTCCCCACCAAGGAAGACTTCAAGCGCATGGCGCCGGCCATCCTGCGCGGCACCGCGCTCGGCTCCGCGCTGGGCATCCTGCCCGGCGGCGGCGCGCTGCTGTCGGCCTTCGCGGCCTACACCATCGAGAAGAAGACCAAGCTGCAACCGGGCGAAGTGCCGTTCGGCAAGGGCAACATCCGCGGCGTCGCCGCGCCGGAAGCGGCCAACAACGCCGGTTCGCAGACTTCCTTCATCCCGCTGCTCACGCTGGGCATCCCGCCCAACGCCGTGATGGCGCTGATGGTGGGCGCGATGACCATCCACAACATCCAGCCGGGTCCGCAGGTGATGACCAGCAACCCGCAGCTGTTCTGGGGCCTGATCGCCTCGATGTGGATCGGCAACGCGATGCTGGTGATCCTGAACCTGCCGCTGATCGGCATGTGGATCAAGCTGCTGACCATCCCGTACCGCTGGCTGTTCCCGTCCATCGTGCTGTTCTGCGCCATCGGCGTCTACTCCACGAACAACAACACCTGGGACATCTGGATGGTGGCGATCTTCGGCGTGGTCGGCTACACCTTCATCAAGCTCGGGTGCGAACCGGCGCCCTTGCTGCTCGGGTTCATCCTGGGGCCGATGATGGAAGAAAACCTGCGCCGGGCACTGCTGCTGTCCCGCGGCGACTGGAGCGTGCTGGTCACGCGCCCGTTGTCGGCCGGCCTGCTGGGCGCGGCCCTGCTGCTGATCATCATCGTGGCCTTGCCGGCGGTGAAGAGCAAACGCGAGGAAGCTTTCGTCGAGGAATAGCGGGAGCGTCCGGCTCCCGCGCGGAAGACTCCTTGCGAATTCCGCATCTCCGCGGGCCCGTGCACGCCAACTAATTGGCGGCGCGGGCCTTCGCGTGCGACGTTGGTCGCTTCCGCGACCTTGCGTGGGAGAGAATCGAACACGCCGACAGTAGGCCGACGTGGCTCGCATGGACAAGAACAATCGCTACCCGCCCCAGTGGGCCTTTCGAGGGGTCCTGGTCCTCTCCTGGTGCTGGGTGTTCCTGATCGCGCAATTCGCCGTGCTCGCGCATGGGGTCGTCCATGCGGACAAGGGCGACCGCCACTGCGCCGTGTCCCGCGCGCATGCGAATGAAAGTGTGCGTGCCCCTGCGCACGATGCGACAAAAGGCCTCAACGCCGACAGTTCCTGCGAGCTGTTCGAGGCTGCGGGCCAGTCTTTCGTATCCAGTGGCGCCTACGGGATGCCACGTTTCGTCGCCCCCAGCGGCCCCTTGCTCGCCGCTCTCTCCGGGGAAGCCCTGGCCCGCTGGGCCGGGCTGTTGAACGCGCGCGGTCCACCCGCTTCCGCCTGACCTTCGGTTCTTCCGTGTCAGCCCGGGCCCATCACCCCGGCGATACGCCTGCCTTCGGGTGTCAGTCATGCGGCCGTGTCGCGCGGTCCGCGCAAGGGTTCATCGTGAAACTGCAGTTCGATATGCTGGACGAGCGTGGCGCCATCTTCGAAGCGCGGATCGACACGCCGGAAGAACAGGCGGCGGCCATCGCCTTCGAGAACTGGTGTTCGCAGTGGTTGCCGCCTCCGGGCGAACACTGGAGCCTGCTGGAGCGGTCCGATCTCGAGAGTCGCCCCATGCCGCTGAGCGCGCCGGTCCCCCTGGAGAATGAAGCGGCATCGCGCAGGTTGCTGATCGTCTTCGGCGACCATTCGCTGGCACGCCGCTTCCGGGACGCGTGGTGCTGACTTTTCCTTAAACCATTTGTAGCAATGCAATCGGTTCGCGCGCGCGAGCCGGGCCGCTGGTCGTGGAGGCTGCCGCGTCTGTCCATCGGATCCGGAGGTGATGCGCAGGCCGCAGGTCTTTGCCTAGAGTCGCGGCCCATGCAACGAACCGACCGCGGATTCACACTCATCGAGCTCATGATCGGCGTCGCCGTGGTCGCCATCCTGATGGCGGTAGCACTTCCGTCGTACCAGGGTGCCATGGTGAAGAACCGGCGCGCTGCGGCGCAGGCGTACCTTTCCGACGTCGCGCAGCGGCAGCAGCAGCACCTGACGGATGCGCGTTCGTTCGCGAGCACCACGTCGGAGCTGGGGGCAGCGCCGCCGGCCGACGTCGCGCGCTACTACGAGATCACTTTCTCCGTCAGCGCGTCGCTGCCGCCCGCGTACACCGCCACGGCCACGCCCCTCGGCGACAGCTCGCAGGCCTCGGACGGGCCGATCGGCATCACCAGCAACGGGACGAAGTTCCCGTCGGGAAAGTGGTGATGAGGCTTGTGCCCGCGACCTCCCGTTCCGCCGGTTTCACGCTCGTGGAGCTGCTGGTGGTGCTCACCGTGCTGGCGGTGCTGGCGGCGGTGGCCACGCCTTCGATGAGCCGCATCGTGGCCGCGCAACGCGTG
>JAQZBU010000239.1 GCA_029237735.1 Ramlibacter sp.
CCCTACGTGAACGAGGCGCACGCGAAGAAGTTCGGCCGCCTCGGCCGCAGCTGGGGCTGCCCGGCCGTGCGCCAGGGCGTGGCGAAACAGATCATCGACACGCTCAAGGGCGGGCAGTTCATCTTCTCCTACTATCCCGACAGCAAGTGGCTGGCGTCCTCGCGCTACCTCAACTGCGCTCCGCAGACGGCGAGCCGCTAAGCCGCCGGCCCGATCCGTCGCAAAGAAAAAGCCCCGTCGAGACGGGGCTTTTTCATTTCGGGGCGACCACCGCCGGACTCATTCGTCCTTCAGTGCGCACTCGTAGTTCTGCGGATCGTTCGTGCAGCGCACGCGCTTCAGCAGCTTCATCATCTGCGGATCGTAGGTGCCGTCCTGGATCATGGAGAGACGGGCTTCGCGCAGCATGCGCATGTACTTGTCCTTCTCGACAGGCGTCAGGTCCATCCAGTATTTCTCGTCGACGTCCTTCTCGCTCTTGGCGACAAACTGGAAGGCTTCCTCCACATTGGCCGCGGCGAACTGGCGCATCAGCACCACGCGCTGGTCGAGATCGGGGATCTGCTTCATGAGCTTGCCGCGATTGATGACGATGCTGCCCGAGATCATGATGACCGGGAAACGGAAGATGGCGCCCTTGGTGCCGAGGCCGCGGTACAGCTCCAGCGGACGGTAGACGATGGCGGGTGCCACCACGATGTCGACCTGGCCGTTGTTGAACTTGCCGGCGAAGGTGGTGATGTCGGAAGCCACCGGCTGCGCACCCAGCTTCTGCACCAGCTTGGCCTGCGACTTGTCCCACTCCAGCACCGCGACCTTCTTGCCGGCCGCCTTCTCGATGGAGTTGATCTGGCGGTCGTTGACGAAGACGTAGGCGGCGCCGAGCGGAATGGTGCCGACCACCTGGTAGTCGCCCTGGATGGTCAGGGGGAAGAGCTTGGGACTGGACAGGGTCTGGATGACCGAGCGCATCTCCTTGTAGTCGCGCACGGCGCCGACGGCGTCGACGCTGCCCATGAACTTGTTGAACTGGCGGGCGCGCAGCGAGGTCACCACCACGCCGTCGCACTGGCCGACCTTGAAGTCCTCGGCGGCGATGCGCTCGTCGACGTAGACCTTGATCGTGGTGTGGATGTTCCACTTCTTGGCAGCCAGCGCGAGGTCGTTGGCGCGGGTCGCGGCGTCACCCTTGGTACCGACGGGGTCGAACACGCAGAAGGTCATGTTGAGGGGCTTTTCGAACTGGGCTTCCGCCAGGGCGGCACTGCCGGCCAGCATCATGCCGGCTGCCAGGAGCGCACGGGGAAGGAACTGCTTGATCGCGGTCATGGGTGAACTTCCGGGTTGGATAATTCTTGTTGCGCCCGAGAGGCGGTTTTTTGTTCAACGCGCCCAATGGTAGGGGAATTCGCCACCGCGCCATTGGCTGTCCTGACAGGGCATCAGGACAGATGAGCACAGCGTCGAGGCTGCCCGTAAACCGCGCGGAATTCCATACTGCCGCCCACAAAAAAGCCCCGGCAGGCGGGGCTTTCTCGTCGGGCTCACTGGCCGCGCAGTTCGCGCCTCAGGATCTTGCCCACGTTGGTCTTGGGCAAGTCGCTGCGGAACGTGATGTGCTTGGGCACCTTGTAGCCGGTGAGGTTGGCGCGCAAGTGCTCGAGCAGCACGTCCTCGGAGAGTGCGGGGTCCTTCTTGACCACGAAGAGCTTCACGGCTTCGCCGGATTTCTCGTCGGGCACGCCCACCGCGGCGCTCTCCAGCACGCCCTCGTGCTTGGCGGCCACGTCCTCGATCTCGTTGGGGTACACGTTGAAGCCGGAGACCAGGATCATGTCCTTCTTGCGGTCGACGATGCGCATGTAGCCGTCGGGGTCGATGACGGCGACGTCGCCGGTCTTCAGCCAGCCCTCGGCATCGATCATCTCGGCGGTGGCTTCCGGACGGTTCCAGTAACCCTTCATGACCTGCGGCCCCTTCACGCAGAGCTCGCCGGCATGGCCAGGCTCGAGTTCATTGCCGTTGTCGTCGATGACCTTGACCTGGGTGTTGGGCAGCGGCATGCCGATGGTGCCGATGCGGATGGCGGAGAGCGGATTCACCGACACCACCGGCGAGGTCTCGGTCAGGCCGAAGCCTTCGCAGATGCGTGCACCGGTGAGCTTCTCCCAGTCCTCGGCGACCTTGACCTGCATGGCCATGCCGCCGGCCATGACACGCTTCAGCGCGGAGAAATCCAGCTTGCGGAATTCGGCGTTCTGCATCAGCGCCACGAACAGCGTGTTGAGGCCGGCGAAGCCGGTGAACTTCCACTTCGAGAGCTCTTTCACGAAGCCCGGGATGTCGCGCGGGTTGGTGATGAGCACGGAGTGGCCCCCTTGGTCCATCATGCCGAGGCAGCACACCACGAAGGCGAAGATGTGGTACATGGGCAGCGGCACGATCATGATTTCCTTGCCGGCCTCGAAGCCGGTCAGGGTCGCGCGCATCTGCAGCAGGTTGGCCACGAGGTTGGCGTGAGTGAGCATGGCACCCTTGGCGACGCCGGTGGTGCCGCCGGTGTACTGCAGCACGGCGATATCGCCGGACTGCGGCTGCGCATCCTTCACCTGGAGCTTTGCGCCACGGCTCATCATCTTCGTGAAGGGAACCGCGTTTGGCAGGCTGTAGGCCGGCACCATCTTCTTGACCTTCTTCACCACGAAGTTGGTGAGCAGGCGCTTGACCGTCGGCAGCATGTCGCCGAGTTCGGTGACGAAGACGTACTTGATGCCGGTCTGCGGCAGCACCTTCTCCACCGTGTCGCAGAAGTTGGCCACGACCAGCAGCGCTTTCGCGCCGGAGTCGTTGAACTGGTGCAGCATCTCGCGCTCGGTATAGAGCGGATTGGTGT
>JAQZBU010000240.1 GCA_029237735.1 Ramlibacter sp.
TCCGCGTCGCGATTGTCGCGTTGCTGCTGTCGTCAATCGCTTACGGTCGGCCCAACGTCATCGACGAGTGGGTACGGTTGCCGGTGCCGGCTGGCTTGAATTTGCCGCAGGTGGGAACCTTCGGCGTCGCCATCGATGGCGACTGGGCGCTGGTATCCGCTTTCGATCCATGCCCCACTTGCGAGGAAGGCGCGACCCTCGGGGCGGCGCTCCTGTACCACTACACCGGTGGCAGCTGGCAGTACCAGGGCATCCTCGGCACGCTACAGCAGATGGACCTGTACCGCCGCCCGGGTCTCGCGATGAAGGACGGCATCGCGGTGGTCACGTTGCAGGACACTCGCATCTTCGAACTGAACGCCGGCGTCTGGACACAGGTGCCGCACAGCGTGCCATCCAGCAACTATCGGCTCTCGGGCCCGAGCATCGTGATCAACAGCGGCCGGATACTCATCCCGGTCACGAGCGGGAACGCCACCTTCCTGGTGATGAGCAAGGTCAATGGCGCGTGGAGTGCGCAGGGCATTCTGACAGGCCAGGACGATCCGCACGACCCGGAGACCAACATTCCACCCGACGCGGATCTCGAAGGGCCGCGTGCTGTCATCTACAACCACTACGACCAGGAGCAGGATTCCGCTGCGGGGATACGCCGCTACTACGCCCACGCCGATGGCTCGGGCTGGTCGCAGTTTCCTTTCATCCAGAACGAAGGCCGCAATCAATATGGCCCCTTTGTCGCCCTGTCGGGCCCGAACACGGCATTCACGGGGCTGCGCAACGTCGGTACCCACGTGATCTTCGACCAAGACAATGGGGTCAACTTCGCCCCGTACGGACTGCAGCCCGCCGACGGCTTCCTGCAGCCACCAGCTCCAAGGTGGGTGGCCCTCAGCGACTCCGGTATCGAGCGCGTCCGCGGCATGTTCGCCACGCGCAACTGGAGCCACGATCGCGGGGCGCACGTGTGGAACATCTTCCGCATGAACGACGACAACGCGCACACCGGTGAGCACGTGTTCACCCTGCAGGCGGGCAACGGCGATTCGCTGGGCGGGCCGATCGACGTCAGCGGCAACCGCATCATCGTGAGCGGGTCACATGTAAGGACATATCAGCCGAGTGAGGATCTCACTTCCAACATCGTCCGCATCTACCAGTTGCCGACGAACCATGACCCGATTGCGGCGCAGACCTTCGGTTTCGAGGTGCCCAATACGCCGGCGGGATGGCAGTTGTCACCCGGCAGCACCTTCACGGTGACCCGCGTGAACGACAACGGTGTGTGGCGGCAGCCCAGCACCACCGGGACACCGGCGGCGTGGCTAACCACCAATCGCCCCACCACCCAGAGCATCCAGGGTGAGATCACCTTGCGCGCCATCTCGGGAACCGACCGCTGGGTGGGCCTCGCCACACGCCGCACGGACGACGCCAACTATTACTACGTAACCCTGCGGACCAACGGCCGCATCGAGCTCAAGCGCATGCGCAATGGCGTCATCACGACGCTCGCCAGCGGGCCCGCGACTCTCGCTGTCGGGGTCAGGGTGCGACTGCGGCTCGAATCGATCGGCGGTACGCATCGGGTGTATCTCAACGACCGGAAGGTGCTCACGGCCCGCGATTTCACGATGCGTCAGGGCGCCGTCGGCCTCCTCACCAACCGCGCTGCGGCGGACTTCGACAACATCATCGCCGGTCCGGCGCCATTCGCGACTATCTACTCGGATGATTTTTCCGAAAGCGAAAACGATGCCTGGACGTCGGCCGAGACAAGCTGGCAGCGCACCGCGGGCCTGCTGCGCCAGTCGAGCAGCAGTCTTGACGTGGCGCGGATCATCGTCGGCGCACGAACCGACGACCAGGTAGTGCAGGTACGCGTCCGGCCGACCAGCTTTGCGGCGCCCGGCAACTGGGTGGGCGTGCTGCTACGCTATCAGGACGCTCGCAACCACACCTTTCTCAGGCTTCGGGGCAGCGGAAGCATCTCGCTGTGGCGGCGCACGAATGGCGCCCTCCAGCAGCTCGGCACGCGTTCGAAGACCGTCGCCACGGGCACCTGGTATACGCTGCGAGTGGAAACCGTCGGCGGAGAAACCCGCGTGTTCGTGAACAACGCGCTGCAATTCACCACCACCGCGGAGCTCGGACCCACCAATCCCGATGTTCAAGGGCAGAAGGGAAGCGTGGGCCTCATCACGCAACAGGCGGCGGCAGACTTCGATGACTTCCTCGCCTATCAACCCTGAGGGTACTTCTGGAGCATGTAAATGAGCTCGGCGCCGGCGTGGAAGACCGGCCCGTATCCGAGCGTTGCGTTCACGTCCGTCGGGCGATTGAGATAGAACGTATCGTCCCAGCCCAGACCCGTGCCGATGCAGGTACCCTCGATCTGGCCGAGCGAATTCACTTTCGTCGTCAGGCCATTCCAGCCGCGCAGGACCACGGGAGTGTAAGTGCCGCGGCTCAGCCAGCCGAGATTGATGCCGCGTGCCATCCCGAACACGAACATGGCGCTCGACGACGACTCCTCGTACGAGTCCGGACGATCGAGCAGCTGGTGCCAGAGCCCTGAAGACGCCTGCACTCGGCGAAGCCCGTCGGCATGCGCCCTGAAGATCTCCAGCACGCGCGTCCTCTGGGGATGATCCTTCGGCATCACAGACAACAACTCGGCTGCCGCCATGAATGCCCAGCCATTGCCGCGCCCCCAATGGAACGCCGGGTGCGGACTCATCTCCTGGACCCAGCCGTGCATCCACAGCCCTTTTGCCGGCACGAACATCCTCGAGTGGAACTGCACGATCTGCTTTGCGGCTTCGTCGAGATAGCGCTGGTCGCCGGTGCGCTTGCCCATCTCCGCGAGG